>CAMDMN010000175.1 GCA_945901965.1 Legionella genomosp. 1
CGTACAAAATCTTAAATCAAGACTATTTCAATAAATTTTCTATGGTAATGGGTGTTGATAATAACCTAACTCACATTATAATAACTCTCCAACATTTATACCCCGGAATTTAATAATGGACGTCGCCCAATTAATTGTAGAAGAACAAATCATAGAACTCAGAAATACCCATATCATTATTGATAGTGATATTGCTAATTTATACGGGGTGGAAACAAGGGACATTAATAAAGCTGTCAAAAATAACCCTGATAAATTTCCTGATGGCTATATTTTTCAATTAAATAAGCACGAAAAAAATGAACTGGTGGAAAATTTCCACCGGTTTAGTGGGCTAAAGCATTCAACGGTAAATCCTAAGGCCTTCACCGAAAAAGGTCTATACATGCTAGCCACCACCTTAAAAGTAAGCTACTTTTGTTTTAATATGCCACATTTGTAGCGTGGAATATATTTTAAATTAATTATGTGGGCTTTAATAGGCGCAATTTTATTACTTGATAGCACTAGACAGGACCTATTGGCTTAATATCTAACTCATCATTAGTAAAGATAATAGGTTTATGATTTTTTATTGATAGTAATGATTGTGATAGAGCAAGTACTAAAACACTTAATGGAAGTATACATAATATATCAATAGGAAATTTTAATAACTCTATACCTCCAAACGAGCCAAGATATGAAATAGCTAATAAAGATATCATATAAAACGTAAACCAATATAAAGCAGGGCCTGATGCAAAAAAAGATTTCCGGTGGTAGCTAAGGCAAACAATAAGCCCAATTAATAACGCTACGTCAAGTTTCCATAAAATGCTATATCCACACCAATAAAGCATTAAATTACAGAAATAAAATGCTGAGTATGAAAAAAACAAACTAGCAGAAAGCTTAAAAGGACGATGTGTATCGGGTTGTAATTTACGCATAGCCAATAAACAAATAGGCCCAATTCCATAAGAAAGAATAGATGCTGATGATAAAAATGCTACTAATTTTTGCCATCCAGGGAATGGTAAAAAAGAGAATGCTCCTACTAATAAATTCACATAGAGTGTTACATAAGGAATATGGTGGCGATTTGTTTTTAAAAAAACTTTTGGTAAATGATTGTTTAAGGCCATACCATAGACTATTCGTGACGTAGCAGCTGTATATACAAGGGTTGTTCCAAAAGGTGAGAAGGCGGCATCAATCATTAACAAGGTAGCAACTAAGCCAAGCCCAAGCATAAGAGTTAAACCAACCAAAGGCCCGCTATCGCCTGGGTAATGAAGTGCTTGCCAACCTTGTGCTATATATTTTTGCGGCATCGCGGCAATAAAGCTAAATTGCAACATGAAGTATAAAATAAAGCCTATTAATACGGCACCTAAAATGGCTATTGGAATATTTCTTTGTGGGTTTTTTACTTCCCCTGCAAGGACTAACCCATTTTGAAAGCCTGTAAAGGCAAAGGCCACTCCTCCGGCTGAAAGAGCTGTGAAAATTTGTACCCAGCTTTCTTTGTCATTTAAATGGATATTAATATTTACTAATGAATTTGAACTATGTAAAAGAGCAATAATAGCAATGCTTGGTAAGATGAATTTTATAAAACTTGCATATTTATTACATTCTGCCAAAATTTTAATTCCATATGAATTTAATATAACCACAAATAACATTATACAAATTGCCACAACATATCCCGTATTGGATAAGGTAAGAGTTGCAGTATTACTCATGATAAGTGAAGGAAAAAAATGACTGGAATATTGCAAAATAGCTTGGATTTCAATTGGCGTCATTACAACATAAGATAGCCATGAGATCCACGCGAATAAAAAACCTACTTCTTGTCCATGGGTATACGTTGGGTAATTAGACATTCCGCCTGAAATTGGAAACATCGTACCTAATTCGCATAAGGGGAGAGCAATAAATAACATAAAAATAGCGGCGATTATCCAGCTAATAAGAGCATTTGAGCCTGCCATTTGTGCGCTGATAAATGGGCTAAATAACCATCCGGAGCCTATCATTCCACCGGCAGAAACAACTAAAATATTAGTGGTTGATATATCACGCTTAAGCATGGATGTATTTCTCTTATTTGTAAACTTGTCCATTCATTGCCGCTATGTAAGGGGCTTTTTGTGCTGTTTTGCACCCGTTAGTTGTCCACTGTATTTCAAGACGTCTATTATAGGCGCTACCACGTATTAGCTTATTATCCGCCACATTGTGTTTATCACCATAACCCTCTGCATAAAGTAGATCGGCGGGGATGTTGTTTGCCCATAAAAAGGTCAGCATTGTTTCAGCACGTGCTTGAGTTAGCATTCTTTTATGATGGTGAGAGCCAACGCTATCAGTAAATGCGGCTATGTGCACCGTGGTGTTTGGGTAATAGCTAAGTAGTCTTACAATATTATTTAATCCAACATAGTGGATATCATTTAAATGCGGGCTATTAAAAACAAAATACTCGTCAGTTGCTACGATAAGGGTGGTTGTATCACCATAGGTAATCAACTCTATATCTTCTTCTCGCATTTCCTTAATAAGTTCTTTTTTACTAGTTCTGTATAAACCAACAGCAGCGCCAGCAGCACCGCCAATAATAGCTCCTGCTGCGGTATTTCCAGTAACAGTTCCTACAACAGCACCGGTTCCCGCACCAATTCCTGTAGCTAGTGCCACTCGTTTAACTCCACGGTAATCAGGCTTAAAATTATTATAAGGTGGGTGATAACATCCATTTAACGCCATAGCAATAAGACTAAGGCATATCGGCAAGCACAAAGAGCTTTTTACCTTCATTTTTACTCCGTCCGTCATTAAGTAATCTATTCCATTATTAAGCATAGTTAATTATTTCGCAATCTACTTGCGGTTATTTTACTATATTTACAAAAAAACCAATCTCTTCGCCGGTCATAAGATCTATTTTAGTTAGGTAAAACATAACTTATCAATAACACCAGGAAATCTCGTCATCCCGAACTTATTGAGAAGTTACGGTAAAACCACCTGTACGTTTATTCCTTTTATAGTCGGGCTTTTTAAGGTATTACGTAGATAATCAATTAATGGTACATCGATAACTTTATGTTCCGTTGATGATGCCTGACGAAAGAGAATTTTATCATTTTCCCATATGGCAAAACCCAAATGCGAGACGTTTAAATTTGTGCCAATTTCTTTAGATAAATCCCAATTAGGCCGAATAATCTCAATAATTGCGGCATTTGGGATTTGTTCGAATAAATAATTATTTTCTTTCCCATCTTTATCAAATAATGCGGTTAAAGGAATATATGGAATTATTGAGGTAGCTTTTGGCAGCTTAGAGCCTTCACGTTTTAAAGACTTAAGAAGTTTTATTCGAGCATTTTCATCAAGGTTAGGAATTTGAATGGTGGAGGTAGACATATGGTCATACCATCCGGGTTTATTAATTAAAGCACGAGCAAATTTAACAATAGATTTATTGTGCTTATCATGAATAGTTGTGGTTATATCCTTAACAAATCCTTCATGTTGGTTATTAAGATTCCAATCAAGGCAGGTAAAATGATTACGGTAAATAAAAGCCACACGACCATCACGATAACGTATTTGATTAATATGATTTTTAAAACCTTGAATATTATATGCAAAAGCTAACGCTAATACAGTATCAACATAAGTTTCACAATCAAAAACATCGGTGCGGTACAGAGGCAGTTGATTATAATCACCATGTTGACCTTCACCAAGGGCGCCTAAAAAATAAGGTTTGCCAAGGAATTTTGCAGATATATCGGTAATTCGTTCAAAGATATTAAATTTCTTATGGTTTAGGTTATTATATATTTTGTTAATACTTATATTTGCTTCTGACTCAAGTCCAGCACTAATGGGGGCGGTTAATAAGGTTAGTAAACCTACTAGAATAGTAATTTTGAGAAAATTGTGTATAGTCATTATTTTCCTTATTAATTTACATATAGATTATAACAGAAAAGATCGTGAGTTTGGATTTTCAGATAATTTCTATCAATATTCCGGAGTAAAAATGCTAAGTAAAATTTGGCTTGCAATGATTTCACTCTCAGTAGTTGTTGGTTTTATTGAGGGACGGATAGAAAATGTTGTGCGTGCGATTACGGACTCAGCTAAATTAGGGTTTGAGTTAGCCCTTGGCTTGGCAGGAATTATGGCCTTATGGCTAGGAATAATGAGTATCGCCACAGAGTCAGGTTTGGTAAAAAAACTAGGTTATTTACTAAGACCAATTATGCGCCGACTTTTTCCAGATGTTCCAGTAGAAGATCCAGCTATGGGAGTTATGTTGCTTAATATTTCAGCAAATATGTTAGGTATTGTTAATGCAGCAACACCTTTTGGATTGCAAGCAATGAAAGAATTACAGCGGCTAAATACACATGTTCATACTGCTAGTAATTCTATGTGTACTTTTTTGGCCATTAACACCTCGAGTGTTCAGTTAATCCCCGCAACAGCAATTGCTTATTTGGCCGCAAATCATAGTACAAATCCTACTAGTGTAATTTTAAGCTCATTAATAGCGACGTCAGTATCTACTATTGTTGGTCTTATCGCGGTGACTCAATTAGCTAAGTTACCAATGTATCGCATAAAAGAAGAGGGTGATTTATGAGTAATTTTACTAGTTATTTATCAAATTGGATTATGCTTTCTTTTATGGTTGGGATCCCTTTATATGGAGCTTTTAAGAGAATAGATGTATTTGATGCTTTTATTGTAGGAGCTAAGCAAGGATTTGAAACTATTATTAGTATTATTCCTTATCTTGTAGGAATGTTAGTTGCAATTGGAATGTTACGCGCCTCTGGTTTTTTTGAAATTTTAGGTAAAGCCTTAGCTCCAGTATTAAATATGATTGGAATGCCTACGGAACTACTACCTTTAGCGCTAGTTCGCCCTTTTTCAGGATCTGCAGCCACTGGTGTTATGGCGGATTTGATTCACCAACACGGAGGAGATTCATTTATTGCCAAATCTGCAGCTACTATAATGGGAAGTACAGAAACAACATTTTATGTTATAGCCGTTTATTTTGGGGTGGTGAATATAAGACGGACAAGGCATGCAATTCCAGCAGGTTTATTAGCAGATCTTGCCGGAGTTATTACCTCTGTAGTAGTTTGTCGTTATCTTTTTTTATAATAAGCGGAATGCTAATAATGTAGGGTGGGCA
>CAMDMN010000176.1 GCA_945901965.1 Legionella genomosp. 1
TTAACGTGATTTGCGTCAACTTGTACATTCATTTTTTCATCAACAGTAAGCTCAGCCCCTAATTGGCCTAAAAGCTCCATCATCGTAGTAACATCTTTTAAGTGAGGAACGTTAGCGATAGTTACATTGTCACTAGCAAGTAAAGTAGCTGCCATAATTGGTAAAGCTGCATTTTTAGCACCAGATATTGCTACATCACCATTTAATGGTTTACCACCATTTATAATTAATTTATCCACGTTCTTTCTCCCACTCAATCTTCGTCAAAGTTTTCATCGTTAATGCATGTAAACTTCCCGTAGTAATATCATCTTTAAGTTTAGCATAAACCCAACGCTGTCTTTCAAGCTTTGACTTACCAATAAATAAATCAGTAACAATAGTTAATTGATAATGATAACCATCGCCTGTAACTTTTGCATATTCTACACTATTTAAAGCCAAAAGACGGCTTTCTAGCTGTTTATTATTTAACATCATTAGTCAACATGTTCTCAACTCCACAAAATTTTGCAAGCGCAATAATTTGTTTTGAAATTTGTTTCATTGTTAATATTTTATCATATTTACGACTTAATCTTTGTGCTTCAATTAACAATGCAAGGCCTGCACTATCACAGACCCTAACATCACTAAGATCTAGACAAATAGATGTAGTATTATTGTCTTTCAACATTTTATTTAAGCGCAGGCTATCACTATTGACCGTATCAAATATTAGATCATGTGATGGCTTGAATATTTGCTCGCTCACGATAAAGCTGCCTTTTCACTATTTTTACGCATTTGTGCAATTAACTCCTTCATCGATGCGGTTTGCAATATCTGACCAAATTGAGAATGGAAACTTTGTAATAAACTTACGCCCTCAACAGATAAGTCATAAATTTTCCAACCATCTCCTTTTGCAACTAAACTATAACTTAAAGGTATATTTTGCCCGGATGTACGAACGATTATGCTATTAACTCGAGTAAATCGACCATCTGCAGGCGCACGTTGTGGTAAAAATTTAACTGTTTCATCAGTATACTGAGCCAACGGACTCGCATATGTTCTAATAATAAGCTCGGTAAAAACTCGCGTAAACTCTTGCTTATCGGAAGCTGATGCCTGATTCCAAGCTTGTCTCCCTAATACTGAACGAGACATCCCATTTACATCAACAGCAGGTAACAAATAACGCTCTACAGCAGCATAGATAATTTTATGATTTTTCTTTAGGCTCGGTTTGTTTTCTTTCAAAGTGGCTAAAATTTCAGATGAAACTTTTTCAAGCATCGGCACGGGTGAAGATTGTGCCCATAATTGTGGTGTTAACAAAAAAGATACAGCAAGAACAAATATTTTAATGATCTTCATAAGTCACCTATTTTTTAACATTAAATAAAAGTTGGCCAATAAGATTCTCAAGAATTATGGCCTCCTGCGTTTTAGATATTATATCACCTGATCGCAAATAAGGATGATCGCCGTTATCCTCATCATCAAAACCAGGAACAATACTAATATAATTCGATCCTAATAAACCTTCTGTTAAAATTCTTGCCGATACATCCTCATATGGAATTGGCTTTGTACGATTTAAGAGCATAGTAACCTTTGCATTCAACTCACTTGGCTGTAATTCAATTCGCGCAACCTCACCAATTTTAACTCCAGCCACTGTAACCGGCGCTCGTACTTTCAAACCACCAATATCAGTAAAATATGCAACAACTGGATATCCATTATTTGAAACGATTTGAGTGATTCCACTTACCTTCATAACCATAAAAAACAAGGCCAGTAAGCCTGTAAGCATAAATAAACCTACGCTTAGATCAATATGTCGTCGCTTATTCATTTACCATCCTCCAATCGTTATAGCAGTCAATAAGAAATCAAGCCCCAAAACTGCAAGAGACGAATACACCACAGTCCGCGTTGTTGCCTGACTTATTCCTTCCGCTGTGGCAATGCATGTAAATCCTTGAAATACAGATATCCAAATCACTACAAACGCAAAAACTACACTCTTAATAATACCGCTTAAAACATCTACTTTAAAATTAATAGCTGATTGCATATTAGACCAAAAAGTCCCCGCATCAATACCTAAGCATTGAACCCCTATAAAATATCCACCAAAGATTGCAACTGCTGAGAAAATAAAAGCAAGTAAAGGTAGAGATATTACACCTGCTAGAAACCGTGGATAAATAATTCTACTTAATGGATCAATACCCATCATATCCATACTAGCGAGCTGCTCTGTCGCTTTCATCAAACCAATTTCAGCAGTCAACGCAGAACCCGCTCGGCCTGCAAATAACAAAGCAGAAATAACAGGGCCAAGCTCGCGAGTAATACTTAAAGCTAGTAATTGCCCAAGTTCGCTACTTGCTCCAAATTTTTCCAGGGTATTATATCCTTGCAGACCTACTACCATTCCTATGAATAATGCGGAAACAACAATTATAAGACAAGACAAAACGCCGATAAAATATAATTGTTTTAATAATTCAGGCATAAGCTTAATAATCGGTGGTTTACGAATCAGTACCCGTAATAAAAATATCCCCGAATTACCTAGCGTTTGCATACTATTTAAACCACGACTTCCCATACGAGCAATCAAATCAAGCATCTAATAGCTCCTCATTATATGATTTTTGTGCCTGATAATGAAAAGGAACAACGCCATCAGCTTCACCATGCATAAATTGCTTCACATGAGCTTCATCTGATTTCTTTAAAAAAGAAGGCTCGCCCTGACCAATGATTTTACCACCTGCAATTAAATAGACATAATCAGCAATTGAACAAGTCTCCTCAACATCATGAGAAACTATAATAGTAGTTGTTTGTAATAATTGATTTAAGCGCTTAATTAACCTTACCAAAACACCCATAGAAATTGGATCTTGCCCTGTAAATGGCTCATCATACATCATTAACTCAGGATCAAGAGCTATAGCCCTAGCTAATGCTACACGTCTTGCCATACCACCTGAAAGCTCAGAAGGCATTAAATGTGCAGCTCCTCGTAAGCCCACTGACTCTAATTTCATTAATACAATATCACGCAACATTGTTTTATTTAAATTCGTATGCTCAATCAATGGGAATGCAACATTGTCATAAACAGACAAGTGAGTAAATAAAGCACTACTTTGAAATAAAAGCCCCATTTTTCGCCGAGCTTTATATAGCTCTTTTTTGGAAAGCTTATGAATATTGGCGCCATTTACTTTAATTTGCCCTGAGTCAGGTCTAAGTAAGGCACCAATCAAACCTAACAATGTTGTTTTCCCAGATCCACTAGGTCCCATTATTGCCGTTATTTTCCCGCGCTTTACTTCTATATCAACGCCATCAAAGATAAAGCGCTCATCGCGGGAGAATTTAAGGTTAGAAATTTCCACCAAATTATCATGCATTTATTCTTAATCCAGAGATGTTTTATTTAACCCACTAATTAGATTATATACTTGACTTTGCAATTATTGCCAATGACTTGAAAAATATATTCCATATTTGTGAGTTTTGATTAGTGTGGTAAAATCAAAGACCAAATATAAATTGAAGATAAAGATGAATTTTTGTAATCTTGGACTTGCAGTAATTGAAACAGAAGCCGCAGCAGTATTTGAGTTATCTCAACGTATTGATGAACGTTTTGCAAAGGCATGTGAGTTACTCCTTTCTTGCCAAGGTCGAGTTGTTGTTACTGGCATGGGTAAATCAGGCCATATTGGTAAAAAAATTGCTGCTACTTTTTCAAGTACAGGTACACCTGCCTTTTTTATGCATCCTGGAGAAGCAAGCCATGGTGATTTAGGCATGATCACCCGCCAAGACGTTGTAGTCGCTATATCTAATTCAGGCCATACCCCAGAAATAATTACACTTTTACCACTATTAAAACGACTTGAAGTTCCCTTAATTGCATTAAGTGGCAATATTGAATCACCATTAGCAAAAGCTTCAACCATAAATATCGATCTTACCATTAAAAATGAAGCCTGCCCTCTTGGCTTGGCACCAACAACGAGCACCACTGTAGCTCTTGTCATGGGTGATGCCCTAGCCATATCATTACTACAAGCTAGAGGTTTTAGCGCTGATGATTTTGCTTTATCACATCCAGGCGGCATGATCGGTAGGCGTCTTTTAGTCCGTATTGATGACTTATGGCATACTGGTGATGAATTACCTATTGTAAAAGAAAATATTACTATTCGTGAAGCACTCATCGAAGTAACGACCAAAAAATTAGGAATGACCTGTGTTGTTAATATGCAAGGTAAATTATTAGGTATTTATACTGATGGAGATATACGGCGTACTTTAACTAAAGAATTTGATATTAATGAAACAAAATTATCTACTGTTATATCACATAATTGTCATACAATAAAAAAGGGAATGTTAGCAGCAGAAGCTCTTGCTATCATGCAAAAATATAGTATCACATCACTTGTTGCTATTGATGATAGAGATGCACCTATTGCCGTAGTGCATATTCATGACTTACTACGCGCCGGAATTTTTTAAATTTGTGAGAACACTATGAAAGAAATAATTGAAAAAGCCAAAAAAATTAAATGTGTTATTTGCGATATTGATGGTGTTTTAACCGATGGTCTTTTGTATATAGATAATAATGGTAATGAACAAAAGACATTTAATGTTCAAGATGGAATGGGCCTAAAATTATTAATGGCTGCGGATATTAAAGTAGCTGTTATCACCACATCTAAATCTAGTTTAGTAGACCACCGCATGAAGCAACTTGGCGTTTGCCACTATTTTACAGGTCAAGTTGATAAAAAAGCGGCCTATAAAGAACTTAAAACTAATCTTAAGCTAGATGATGATGCTTTTGCATACATTGGTGATGATCTCCCTGATATAGCAATTATTCGTCAAGTAGGCTTAGGTATTGCTGTTGCTAATGCAGTTGCCGAAGTTAAAGAATTTGCTATTTGGCATACCCAATTATCTGGTGGCCGAGGAGCGGTGCGTGAGGCATGTGATTTTATTTTAAATGCCCAAAATAAAAAAGATATAGCACTTGAGAGGTATCTTGTCTCATGATGCATGCCAAGCAAGCAACATGGATGTTTATCATTATCATTAGCATGTCGCTTTCTGGTTGGTATTTTGCAAGTCCAAGTATAGTTGTTCGATTGGACAAACAAACACTATCCACT
>CAMDMN010000177.1 GCA_945901965.1 Legionella genomosp. 1
AGGGAGTGGAGTTCTTGAAATCTCCACTCCCTAACGGTCGTGGCTCGGATTCCACTAGACAATGCAGTCCAGACTTGTGGGTGATAATATGAGCGCAGCGTGCCACCTAATTGCGCTTTAATCACACCCTACACTAATCTTTAGTCGGTGCAGGTATACGATTTCTAATAAATCCACGGATATTAAAAATTAAAGCAGCTAGCCAATAGGTGATAAGACTATAAAAAACCACACTAATAATGAAGATATTTGCAGTATTAGTTTGTAATTTTAATAATAATGGGATAAAAATAGCTGTTATTAATAAAATAGCAATTGGTCCAAAAAAATATTTTATTTTAAATTTATCAAACATGAATAAAATCCAAATTATTCTTAATGTATTGTTTGATCATAATATTTTTTAGCAAATTAATCAATGAGTTGTAAATAATAAGATACTCTGTACAGTATGGTTTTTAAAAGTGCCGTTGTTAGGTAATGTATATTAATATAGAAAAGGTTGTTCTTAATGTATAACTTAAATAGAAGATTTATATTTTTTATTCTTATAATATTTCCTATATATTCAAACTCAGCAAGCCATCATCCGCAGGAATTTTTGCAATCTATTTCCGGTTCTTCTAATGAAGGTGAACAAATTGTTCAGCATTATTGTTCTAATTGTCATGGGGTAAAGCCAATTATTAAACTTAATGCTCCAAGGGTCGGAATAAAAGATGATTGGAGCTTTAGGTTAAAGCAGGGTTTTGATGTCTTATTTAAGCATACTGATGAGGGTATTAATGCGATGCCTGCTCGTGGTGGCTGTTTTGAATGTAGTGATAAACAACTTAAATTAGCAATTAAAGCTATGCTGCCAAAAATGGCTGTAAACAGCGTCCTTAAAAGCCATGCAGACCAATAAATCTACAGTTAGTACAAAATATTTATCAAAAAGGCTAAACTTATTTCTAATTCTCCCGATAACTTAAAAAAAAGAGGGAGGATATACCTGTGAAAAAACAACTAGTACTTGTACCAATATGTGCGTTAACGGCGGCTTGTGCATCTATGAACAATTCTACACCGATTGTTGATGATGCGGGCCATACTCATTATACCATGAACATGGAGTCCGATAGGAAGGGAAGTGGGTATTTCCCGGATAATCGTCCTGCTACTGGTAAAAAGGTCTTTATTTTTGACCCCAAAGCTACTGCATGGGCGGCATATGATGCAAAAGGTAATAGGGTTGAGACCGGAAGTGCCTCAGGTGGTAAAGATTACTGTGAGGATGTTGGCCGCGCTTGCCACACAGTAACAGGTACTTATCATGTTTATGCTAAACAGGGGGAAGAATGTATATCACATACTTTCCCTATAGAAACTCATGGTGGTGCTAGAATGCCATATTGTATGCACTTCCATGGTGGATACTCTATTCATGCAGCTTATGAAGTCCCTGGTTATAATGCAAGCCATGGATGTATTAGAGTATTACCATCTGCTGCCAAATGGTTAAATCAAGACTTTATTGATGTTGGCACAACTGTAATTGTTAAGCCTTATAGTTAATATAATTGTATATTAGAGCTTAATCGTTACTCTATAAACCTTGATTACGCGACGTGTAAACAAGGCTACATCGGATAAGTAGCCTTGATGCAGCAAAGCGTAATCAAGGTTTTAATCTTACTTTAGATATTCACGCAATAATGTATTAACTCTAGCAGGATCAGCACTTCCTTTGGTTTGCTTCATAACTAACCCTACAAAAAAAGAAAAAATCTTTTCTTTTCCTGAACGAAAATCTTCAACTTGTTTTGGGTTATTTTTGACAATTTCCTTGATAATGTCTTCAAGTAAATTATTATCAATTTGTTTATCAAATCCAGAGGAATTCATAAGTTCATCTATAGGCTGAAGCTTAATCATCAATTTTGCAAAAATAGATTTTGCGATGTTTGAAGTTATTTTATTGTCAGTTAACTTATTAAGTAATTCAGCAAGATAAATTTCTGGCACTGGGGCTTGATCAAAGCTTAAGCTTGCTGCATTAAGAGCTGCTGAATACGTGCCTTTTAGCCAGTTTACTATGGTTTTAGCATCAGCATGGCTTAAGCTTTTAACTTTATCATAAAATTTTATTATAATAGGCGAGCTTAATAAAAATTCAATATCATCAAAAGAAATTTTATCTTCAAATTCTAGACGCTTTATAATTTCCGCTGGTAGCTCAGGCATACTCTCTTTTATTTCCTTAAGTAAAGAGCTAGAAATTTTAATAGGTAATAGATCAGGATCAGGGAAATAACGGTAATCGTTTTCATTTTCTTTGCTTCGTAACACTTCTGTTCTATCAGTGTTAGGACAGTAAAGCCTTGTTTCTTGTGTTACATTTTGTCCAGACTCTAGAAGATCTTGGTGTCTATTTTGTTCATATGCTATTGCTTTTTCTATAAATCTAAATGAATTTAGATTTTTTAATTCAGTTCTTGTGCCTAATTTTTCAACCCCTTTTTTTCTAAGAGATAAATTTACATCACAACGAAAAGATCCTTCTTGCATATTGCCATCACAAATATCTAAAAACCGTACTAATTGATGTATAGTTTTTAAATATGCAATAGCTTCAGCTGCTGAATACATACACGGCGTTGTTACAATTTCTAAAAGTGGCGTTCCAGCTCGATTTAAATCAATCGCTGTGTAAAGTTCATGCATATCATGGATTGATTTTCCAGCATCTTCTTCTAAATGCGCACGTTCAATTATTATTTTTTTTATTTTATTTTCAACATAAATTTCAATTTCACCATTGCTAACTATCGGTCGTTGAAATTGACTAATTTGATAGCCTTTAGGTAAGTCTGGGTAAAAGTAGTTTTTTCGTTCAAAATACGATAAATCATTAATTTCTGCGTTAATTGCCAAACCAAACTGAATGGCCATATTAATAGCTTTATGGTTTAGAACAGGAAGAACTCCAGGAAGTCCTGCGTCAATAAAGCTTGTATGGGAATTAGGTGATGCACCATATGATGAATCAGCAGATGAAAATAATTTTGATGCTGTTTTTAATTGCGCATGAATCTCAAGGCCTATTACTGTTTGCCAAGTCATAAATCACCATTAGGTCGTATATTATGCCAGTTAGTAGCTTGTTGGTAGCAATGAGAAACATTTAATAATTTCGATTCACTAAAATGAGGTCCCATTAATTGCATCCCAATTGGTAAATTTTTACTAAATCCTACTGGAATTGATATGGCAGGAAGTCCAGCGAGATTAGCTGCTACTGTAAAGATGTCAGCTAAATAACGTTGTGTTGGATCAGTTATTTCTTCATTTAATTTAAAAGCACAAGATGGCGTTGTAGGGCCTAAGATTATATCTACTTTTGTAAATGATTGGAGAAGTTCGTCTTGAATCATGCGGCGAACTTTTTGTGCTTGAACATAATAATCATCAAAAAATCCTGATGATAAAACGTGTGTGCCGGTAAGGATCCGACGCTTTACTTCTAAGCCAAATCCTTCACTGCGAGTTTTTGTAATTAAATCTTGTAAATTTTTAGCATTTTCTGCGCGATGACCAAAACGGATGCCATCGTATCTTGATAAATTAGAAGATGCCTCAGCGCAGGCAATTACGTAATAACATGGTACCCATAAAGATTGTAAGGTTAAATCAAGTTCAATAATTTTAGCGCCTCTATCTTTAAAAATAGTAATAGCATCATCAATTGATTTTTGAATATCAGGAGAAAGATCTTTATGAAAAAAACAAGATGGGATCCCTATACGAACTGATTTAAGTGGCTCATCCAAATGTTCAATATAATTAGGTATTTCTCTATCAACAGAAGTTGAATCACGTTCGTCAAATCCTGCTACAGCTTTAAGAATTAATGCTAAATCTTCGGCACTATGAGCAAGTATTCCTGCTTGATCAAGGCTTGAAGCATAGGCAATCATGCCAAAGCGTGAAATAAGCCCATAAGTTGGTTTAATTCCTGATATACCACAAAAAGCAGCTGGTTGCCTTACCGAGCCTCCTGTATCTGAGCCGGTAGCAAAAGGAATTAAGCTTGCAGCAACAGCGGCGGCTGATCCTCCTGATGATCCACCAGGCACTCGCTCTTTATCCCATGGGTTTAAAACAGGGCCAAAATAACTATTTTCATTAGTTGAACCCATTGCAAATTCATCCATATTTGTCTTACCTAAAAGAACAGTTCCTTGTTCTTTTAAACGGCTTGCAATAGTTGCACAATAGGGTGAATTAAAATTTACAAGCATCTTTGAGCCGCAAGTTGTAGGCATGGATTTTGTACAAAATATATCTTTATGTGCTAAAGGGATGCCAGTAAGAACGGAGGCGTTGTTATTTTTAAGCAGCTCATCTGCAATTTTTGCTTCAATTAATGCATTCTCTTCATCAATCGAAATAAAAGCATTTAATGATTTTGCTTTTTCAATCCTTAGTAAAAAATGTTTCGTAAGTTCAGTGCTTGATATTTTTTTTAAGCGCAAGGCTTTTGTTAAGCCTATTAGTGATTGGGTATGCATTATTTTCCTAGCGAATCTATTACTTTTGGTACTAAATATAAATCATCTGCAAATAAAGGTGCAATATTTTTAAGTTCATTTACAACAGATTTTTCTTTTACTTCATCAATTCTTAAACGTTGATTTAATTTTAATGGATGAAGTAGCGGTTCAATATTTGTAGTATTGATTTCACGAAGTTTTTCTACAAAATTCATAATAGCATTTACATCTTTAGCTAGTTGATGTGTACTTTCTGTATTTGTTTCAATATAGGCAAGGGATGCAATTTTTTTTAAATCTTCATCTGATGTTGTCATATATCTCCAAAATAATTAATGGTCAACATACCCTAAATTTTAAGCCAAAATATATCATGTTAAATTACATTAAAGCTATGTTACAGTAGATTTAAAATTTTAATAAGTCATGACTTATTAAAAATCATGATTGAGTAGGTTGTGCTTTGGCCCAACGGCACTACCTTAAGCAATTACAGGTGCAGAAATACGTCTTTGCGAGCGCTAGCGAAGCAATCCAGCGACGTTTAAGGCCACTAGATTGCTTTGCTACGCTCGCAAAGACGGAACAAATTAGCTTAGGCCCAGCCTACTCTAGTACTTAGTGAAGATCGTTTTGTAATTTAACGGGAATG
>CAMDMN010000178.1 GCA_945901965.1 Legionella genomosp. 1
CCACCACCCTCTTCACATTGGTGGGCACGCTATCGCTTTGCCCACCCTACGAAATAGATTAAGGTGTGCCATGGAGATCCTACGCACCTACCTTAGCCATATCTAAAGCCCTTAACCACCCGCTATAATACTCATCCATTTTAATCTTATTTTCCATTGGCTTAAACCGCGCATCACAAACCCAATGCTTACTCACATATTCAAGATCCATAACTCCTTTACCAATTGCTGCAAGCATTGCAGCCCCTTGCGCTGTGGTTTCGATACAATTTGGGCGTTCTACAACTATTCCACAAAGTGATGCTAAAAATTCTAACATCCAATTATTAGCCGCCATTCCGCCATCAACACGTAGAATAGAAATCGGTATATTAGAATCATCACCCATTGCAGCTAATATATCCCGCGTTTGATAACATACCGATTCGAGGGCTGCGCGTGCAAAATGAGCACGATTAGAAGTTCGCGATAAGCCAATAATTATAGCGCCCTTAATTGACAACCAATGAGGAGCACCTAGTCCTGTAAAAGAAGGAACTAAATACACCCCTTCATTAGATGTTAAACTTTCTGCCAACTCTTTAGTTTCACTAGCTAAAGTTATAAGATGTAATTCATCACGTAACCATTTTACAGTAGTACCCGCCTGATATAGGCTCCCTTCTAAACCATATATCGTCTTGCCACTTATTTTATATGCAATGGTAGTTAATAATTTATGCTTAGACTCTACAGGGTTTATACCTGTATTTAACATTAAAAATCCACCTGTTCCAAAAGTAGCCTTCACCATCCCATTTGCAACACAACCTTGGCCTATCATTGCGGCTTGTTGATCTCCTGCAACCCCAGTAATAGGGATTTCAGAACCAAAAAAATCTTTATTAATATTCCCGAAATTAGCATCAGATGCATATACTTCTGGCAGTATTGCTTTGGGAATAGCAAATATAGCTAATAATTCATCATCCCATTTTTCTGTATGAATATTAAATAATTGGGTTCTTGATGCATTGGTAATATCAGTAAAATGAGACATCCCTCCAGTCAATCTGTAAATCAGGAAACTATCTATAGTTCCAAAAGCCAAGCGATTTTGTGCTAAAAGCTCATCTACATTAGGCACGCTCTTCAAAAGCCAATGTAATTTAGATGCTGAAAAATAAGGATCAAGCAGTAGCCCTGTCTTTGCTTTAATAATTGGCGCATGTTTAGCTAGAGATGAACAATATTCACTTGTTCTTCTATCTTGCCAAACAATAGCAGGAGCAAGGCATTTATTGGTTTGTTTATCCCATATTAAAGTTGTTTCACGTTGGTTTGTTATTCCACAAGCAATTATTTTATTTACTGGAATTGACGCAATTACCTCACGAATAGCTAGTAGCGTAGTCTGCCAAATTTCTTCAGGATCATGCTCTACCCAACCAGGATTAGGATAAAATTGGGTTAGCTGATGTTGACTCATCTTCACCAATTCACCTTTTTTTGTGAATAACATCGCGCGTGTACTACTGGTTCCTTGATCAATTGCAAGAAGATAATGCATAGTTATATATTTCCTGGATATTTTATTATGAAAAATCATATTGATGATTAATTATATCTACTATAGTCAAATTAATATAAAAATCATATTATAAGATTTATAAATTTATTTTTTTATCAATTATTAAGTTTTCCACTCCCTGACGGTCGTGGCTCGGTTGCTTGTTTATAAAATAAAAATATCTGAGCCGCACCTTCAGGGAGTGGAAAACATAAAACCCCATATATTTAACAACCGGAGTAGCCATATGAGCCAAGTTTTTGATGTGGCAATTATTGGTGGTGGAATTAATGGCTGCGGAGTTGCCGCCGATGCCTCATTACGCGGGCTTTCTGTAATTTTATTCGAAGAACATGACATTGCATCACAAACTTCCTCCAAATCCACTAAACTAATTCATGGCGGTCTACGCTACCTGGAGTATTTTGATTTTTCTTTAGTAAAAAAAGCGTTGGGCGAAAGACAAACTTTACTTAAAATTGCTCCTCACCTAATAAAACCAATTCCTATTGTTATTCCATATTTACAAAAAATTCGCCCTATATGGTTAATTCGCATTGGATTATTTATTTATGATCATTTAAGTCCCTTAAATAAATTACCTTTAGCCAAATATATTAAACGTAATAAGGAGCCACAATATTTTACTAAACTTAATCCCAATATAAATAAAGGATTAATTTTTTATGATTGTGCTACTGATGATGCCCGCTTAACTTTAGCCAATGCTCTCCTTGCAAAAGAACATGGGGCTAAAATTATGCCACATACTAAATTAATTAATGCAAAAGCACAGGATGGGAAATGGATACTAACCTTGCTAGGAAAAAACAAGCAAAGATTTCAAATCAAAACTAAGGTTGTAATAAATTGCGCTGGTCCCTGGGTTAATGAGGTATCTAATTTACTTAAAATCCCCAATCAGGAAAAAGTATCTTTAGTAAAAGGTAGTCATATAGTATTACCTAAATTAGATGATGGCCTTCATGGGTACATGTTAGAAAATAAAGATAAAAGAATTATCTTTGCCCTACCCTTTTATGACCATACCTTAGTCGGAACTACTGAAACTCCATTTATTAATGATTTTAATATTGAAGAGCAAGAAATTAATTATTTATTAAAAATAATAAATCAGTACTTTAATAAAAAAATTGAAAAAAAGGATATTGTTGATTCTTGGAGTGGGGTAAGAACTTTAATCGCAAATAAAAGAAAATCTGTTACTGCTCTAAGCCGTGATTATGCTATACATTTATCTACTCTATTAGCACCTAGCATAACCGTTTATGGTGGGAAATTAACTACTTATCGCCAATTAGCTGAAGAGACTGTTAATCTCCTTAAGAAAATCATTCCAAATATACAAACATCTACTACTGCAATAACACTGTTACCAGGAGCTAAATATAATGAAATGGATTTTGAAAATTATCAAATCTATGCAAAAGAAAAATATATTTGGCTAGATCCTAATACACTAAATAGATATCTTAAAACCTACGGGACATATACTGAGAAAATTATAGCCCTTTGTGAAAAACAAGAGGATTTAGGTCTGTGCTTTGCAGAAACATTATATCAAAAAGAAATTGATTATCTTATAAAAGAAGAATGGGCTACATGTAGTGATGATATATTATGGCGTCGCACCAAGATTGGTTTAACTATCGATGATACTGGTAAAAAAGCCTTAGAAGACTATTTATGTAGTATTGTGTGGCCCATAAGTTAATTTTATCTTGGCAAGTGAGCGGAACTCCGAGCCACGACCGTTAGGGAGTAGAGTTCTTAAAATCTCCACTCCCTAACGGTCGTGGCTCGGATTCCACCAGAAAATGCAGGCCCATAAAGAATCAGCAGACTTGTGGGTAATGATATGGATGCATCAAGGCTACATGAGCTACATTAATCCCGTTGTATAATATAATACAATCCTATTTATCTTCTTCTTTTAATTGCGCTTTTATCTCACTTACATCAGCAGCCAGTGCCTGCTCAACTAATTCTTTAAGAGTAGATTCAGGCATTGAACCGGCTTCTGAATAAATCACTATACCTTGCTTAAATACCATTAAATGTGGAATAGATCGTATTTGAAAAATATCTGCAAGCTCTGATTCTTCCTCAATATTTACCTTAGCAAAGTAAATATTTTTATAAGATCCAGCAACTCGTTCATAAACATGGGCAAATTGCTTACATGGTGCGCACCAAGATGCCCAGAAGTCTATAAATACTATTTCATTATTATTAATTAATGCTTCAAATTTTTCGCCATTTATAGGGATTACAGCGCTATTTTCTTTAGTCATTAACTAACTCCTATCGCCGATAATATTCTTTGATAAATCATATCTTCAGATCCTTCGCCTGATATTTGCCGAAAAACCGGGGCTTTTTTCTCATCTTGAAGCGCCCATTGTTGATAATAATTTACTAATGGCTCTGTTTGTTCATGATAAACATCAAGCCTTTTACGAATAATTTCTTCACAATCATCTTCACGAAGAATAAGTGGCTCACCTGTTATATCATCAATTCCCGTAGATATTGGTGGACGGTTATGAATATGATAAACCCGGCCGGAAGCAGGATGAATTCTTCTACCGCTTATTCTTTTTACAATTTCCTCATCATCTACAGCTATCTCAATTACATAATCGATATCTATATTTGCAGTCTTTAATGCCTCGGCTTGTGGAATTGTGCGAGGAAAGCCATCTAATAAAAATCCATGCTCACAATCTGATTGTTTAAGCCGCTCTTTCACTAACTCAATAATAATATCATCTGAAACTAATTGCCCAGACTCCATAATTTTCTTCGCAGATAAGCCTAATTTAGAACCTGCAAGAATAGCGGCACGCAACATATCACCAGTGGATATTTGCGGGATATTAAACCGTTTAATTAAATTACCAGCTTGAGTACCTTTTCCAGCCCCAGGGCCACCTAATAACATTATTCGCATTAACTGCATTTAAAACTCCAACTATAAGCGATATATCCTAACGCTTATAGGATTAATTGTCACTTAATGAAAGTTATTTTTTACAAGCTCTAAGCTGAGCTTTATAAATTTCTGAACGAGCGCCTACCTTATGAGCCACTGGAATTAGCCATGCTTTTTTCAAATAAGTCTTAGCTTGGAACCCACCAATACCTTCATGATAGGCAAGATACAAATTATAAGCATCGCTACGATTAATTCTAGCTCTTTTATAAGCTTGATTGGCATACCACCCTATAAAATCAACCCCATCAGCAAAATCGTTACGTGAGGCAAAATAGCTGCCATCAGTATGTTTATAATTAGCCCATGTACCATTTAGAGCTTGGGAGTAACCATATGCCGTTGATGGCCTAGACCAAGGAATAACCCACAATAATTTAGTTCTTGGCGGCCTTGCATGTGCATCAAATTTTGATTCTTGGTGAATAATAGCCATTTGCACGTGCACAGGCACTAACCAACGCCGCTCAACATCTAATGAAGCCCTATACCAATTCGGATACTCTCGAAAAATATTACAAACATTATTAATATCACGTGGAGGCGGACTAGCGCATCCAGCTAATAAAATTAATATAAAAAAGGCAAAATACGTT
>CAMDMN010000179.1 GCA_945901965.1 Legionella genomosp. 1
TCACCGGTTTCAAGTACAGGGATTGATTTTAATGGTAAGGACTTAAATTTAGCCCGTTGTTTATGGATCCATTCGCTTTTTGCTTCAAGTTGCTTATGAATAAATTGTAAGCTTAATTTTAAAGGTGCTGAGACGCAAACTAAACCATCAGGTGGGTAGATACGTAGGTGCATGTTTTTAATCGGCTTACGAAGTATTTCAATATGAATACAATCAATTTAAATTTGCTGTTTAGTTATCATACTTTATATATTAACGCCGGTTAGGAATGCATGGGCTATCATAATATGCGTCATTTAGCGTTAATACCATATTTACATCAGATCGTTGGTAACGCATCATCTCATCATATTGAGCCTGGGTAACATAACCATATGTATTACCACAATATATTAACGCAGGATGATGATGACTAGCCCTCATATTAAATGGAATGTCGCAATCCCAGTGAAACTTAGTTAAATCACAATTAGCTCACGCGATCTTAAGCGGCATAAAAGATAATAACAAAATTAAAATAATTCTCTTCATGAGTTAAGCGCTCCATCAGTGGTTAATTTAATTATATACCCAATCATGGAAAAAATGCTATCGCGAGCTTTATTGGCAAAGCTCACGATCTTATGATGCCTCGTGTTCCAATAGAGCCAGCTTATATTTTAAAGCAGATTCTTGCCCCATATACCCACCATTATTATTTTTTCCAACAACTCGATGGCAGGGGATAAATAAGGCTAGTGGATTGGCTTTGCATGCTTGTCCAATGGCTCGAGGGCTAGATTGTATGGATAGAGCAAGCTCACCATAGGTGAGAGTGCGTCCTACAGGGATTACTAATAAGGCAGACCAAACTTTAAGTTGGTAGTTAGAACCTAATGGTTTAAGTGGTAATTGAAAGTGGTGATGAGGATTATTACAATATGCATTAATCTCATTAGCTAGCAAATCTCCTAAAAAACTTTTAGGTTGCTTGGCTTTATTGTCTTTATAATCTGTAAATACAGCACGAAAAATATAATGCTCATCGTGCGCCACTTCGATTATGCCAGCTGGCGTATCAAATGTGGATACGATGAGCATAGATAATTAATCGCCTTTTTTGCCGACTAACTTTTCTTTGATACGTGCAGCACGTCCTGCTAAATTACGTAAATAATATAGTTTAGCGCGACGAACATCACCACGGCGTTTTACTGTAATACTATCTACAACAGGGCTATAAGTTTGAAAAACACGCTCAACGCCAACGTTATGTGAAATTTTACGCACAGTGAAAGCAGAATTTAAGCCACGATTTCTTTTAGCAATAACAACGCCTTCAAATGCTTGTAAACGTTCACGTGTTCCTTCTTTTACTTTAACCTGGACTAAAACAGTATCACCTGGATTAAATTCAGGAATTTCTTTACCTTGCATTTGCTCGGCATTAATTTGGTCTATTATGTTGCTCATAGCTTACTCCTAAAGGGGCTCTTAATTTTTAAGATCCCTGTTCACTTATATACTCGACAAGCAATTGCATGTCTTCTTCACTTAATGTTAACTGCTCTAATAAATCTGGTCTTTTAGCTTTAGTTATACCTAAAGCTTGCTTCCTACGCCAGCGCATAATATCGCGATGGTTGCCGCTAAGTAATACTTTTGGTACATCTGCACCATTAATTTCAGCAGGCCTTGTGTATTGAGGGTATTCTAATAACCCATTCATAAACGAGTCGTCTTTTGCCGAATTCACATGATTTAAGCATCCTGGCACTAATCTAATTAGCGCGTCAATATAAACCATTGCCGCAAGCTCACCACCACTTAAAACAAAATCTCCCAGCGACCATTCCTCATCTACATGTTCTGCAATGATTCGCTCATCAATTCCTTCATATCGCCCGGCTAAAAAAAGTAAAGGTTCACAATTTTTAGCTATTTGATTAAGCCTTTCTTGCTTAATCGTTTTACCTTGTGGACTTAAATATATAACCTTTAAATTCTTTGGCATCGTGTCTGATGCATGAACAATCGCCTCATGCAATGGCTCATAAAGCATTACCATTCCATGGCCGCCACCATAAGGTTTATCATCAACGTGCCTATAAGGCCCTGTAGCCCAAGTACGAGGGTTCCAGTAATCAATGTTAACTAAACCTTGCTCGATAGCACGTCCGGTAACGCCGTATTTTAAGCTATCAAATATTTCAGGGATTAAGCTTATTACACCAATATGTAACATCAGCTAAAAGTCCATATCCCAGTCAACTGTAATTATACGTTGACTATCATTTACTTTAATTATGCTCTTGCCGGGCAAGTAGGGTATTAAATGGCGTTTTTCCCCAACTACAACCAACACATCATTAGCCCCAGTAGAAAGTATCTCAGTAACTTGACCTAATGAAATTCCTTCTACTGTAACAACTTCCATGCCTACAAGTTGACTCCAATAAAACTCACCTTCATCAAGCATCGGCAGCTGCTCTGATTTAATACCAATATCAATATTGGTTAAATAAGCTAAATCTTCTCGCTCTACATAACCATCAACTTTGGCTAGGATAGATTTATTATTACTAGTTAAATCCAGCAGCTTCAATGATTGCCATTGCTTATTAATATAAGCATGCCAATCAGTGTAACTAAGAATATTATCGCGAGGATCTGTAAAGGATATAATTGAAATCAATCCTTTAATACCATGTGGCCTACCAAATCGGCCAATAACCACCCAATCACTATTTTTATCCACGTGATTAAGCAGCTACGCTCTTGCTATATGCTTTAGCTAAAGATAATACGCGATCTGATAATTGTGCACCAACAGATTTCCAGTGGTTTAATTTTTCAACTTCTAAGTGCAGCTTTACTTCTTGGCCACGCGCAACAGGGTTATAATAACCAATGCTTTCAATATAATTACCATCGCGACGTCTGCGGCTATCGGTAACAACAATATGATAAAAAGGACGCTTTTTAGCGCCAGCTCGTGATAAACGTATAACGACCATTGTTTTCCTCTTTAAGAGTGTTTAAGTAAAAATGGCGAGTATTGTACGAAATTTAACGACACATTGGAAGAGGTGGTAATGACAATTCTACTATTTTTATATTAAAGTGAATTTTCATTGCTCTCTAGTTATCGTTTAATTCTCGTCATTAGGAATAATTCCTTTTAATCCAGGAATTCCGCCCATGCCCCGCATCATTTGTTTCATTCCACCAGGCTTTGTGAATTTTTTCATCATTTTTTGCATTTGGGTGAATTGTTTAAGTAAACGATTTATATCTTGAATATCTGTGCCAGAACCTAAGGCTATTCTTCTTTTACGTGAGCCTATTATTAGTTTTGGAATACGGCGTTCCTTCATTGTCATAGAGTTTATGATGGCTATAGTTTTAGATAAAGCCTTATCGCCAACTTGATTCATTGCCTCTTGTGGAATCTTGCCGCCTAAGCCTGGTAATTTACTCATCATGCCACTTAGGCCACCCATATTGTTCATCTGTAGTAGTTGCTGTTTAAAATCATCAAGATCAAAGCTTTTACCTTTTTTTAGCTTTTTCGCTAATTTTTCGCTTGATGCTTTGTCAGCTTTGCGCTCAACTTCTTCAATTAGGCTTAAAATATCACCCATTCCTAATATGCGCGATGCAACTCTTTCCGGGTGAAATGGTTCAAGAGCGTCAACTTTCTCGCCATGTCCCATGAATTTAATTGGTTGGCCTGTGATCTGTCTTACAGAAAGAGCAGCTCCACCGCGGGCATCTCCATCTGTTTTAGTAAGGATAATACCGGTTAAAGGCAATGCTTCATGGAAAGCTTTAGCTGTATTTGCCGCATCTTGCCCAGTCATGCTATCAACTACAAAAAGTGTTTCAATTGGTTTTGCCTGATGATGAATCTCTTTAATTTCAGCCATCATTTCGGTGTCAATGTGTAAACGACCAGCTGTATCAATAATTACAACATCCATAAATTGCTTTTTAGCTAATTCTATAGCTTTATTTACAATATTTGTGGGAGATTCAGATGGCAAAGTATCGAAGAAAGTAACGTCTATCTCAGATGCAAGAATTTTTAATTGCTGGATTGCAGCTGGACGATAAATATCCACACTCACCAGCATTACTTTTTTCTTCTCAGTATCTTTGAGATAGCGAGCTAATTTAGCAGCAGATGTGGTTTTACCTGATCCTTGTAATCCTGCTAATAAAATAACTGCGGGTGGTTGCGTTTTAAAATTTAGTTCAGCTCTCTTATCGCCCATGATTTTAACTAATTCATCATGGATTATTTTAAGTAGAGCTTGGTCTGGTTTTAAGCTTATTACAATTTCTTTACCCATAACTTGTTGTTTTATATGCTCAATAAAATCTTTAATAACAGGTAACGCAACATCCGCTTCTATTAATGACAAACGAACTTCTCGTAACGCCTGTTGCATATTATCTTCAGTGAATTTCCCCTGACCACTTAAATTTTTAAATGTGCGGGTTAATCGTTCCGTTAAATTTTCAAACATTTTATACGCCTTAGAGCAAAATATTAAAAAATATCAATTGTAGCACAGAGAATATATCTATGGTTATGAATAATTTATTCTTGATTTACCAATAATAGTGTATTTTTGTTATTATGTTGTTAATTAAATTGAAAGGATGCCTTGTGGAATTAACTACTCTTTTTCTTATCTTATTTGGATTAATTGTGTTTGCAGGATTTTTTGCAAGTGCCGAAATTGGGATGATGTCATTAAATCGTTATCGCCTGCGTCACTTGGTCAAAAAAAAGAATAAACAAGCGGTAAGAGTAAATCAAATGCTAGCTCATCCTGATCGCCTGCTTAGTGTTGTTTTAATTGGTAATACTTTAGCTAATATTGTGGGTTCAATGGTTGCGACAATCATTGGGCAGCAGTTGTACGGTGAGATTGGTATTGCCGTTGCTACAGCATTATTGACCTTAGTTATTTTGATTTTCTCAGAAATGGCACCTAAAACATTCGCAGCTATTTATCCTCAGCAGGTGGCCTTTGCTTGCTCTTTACCATTAAAAATCTTACAGATTATTTTTTCACCATTAGTTCATCTTACAAGTTTGGTAACTAAC
>CAMDMN010000180.1 GCA_945901965.1 Legionella genomosp. 1
CCGTTAGGGAGTGGAGATCTTAAGAACCACACTCCCTAACGGTCGTGGCTCGGATTCCTACAGTGATGCGTAGCCTTGATGCAGCGCAGCGTAATCAAGGTTTTCTCATGATCTTTATTTCATTTGTGCGTTGAAAACCTTGATTACGCTGCGCTGCATCAAGGCTACGCATCACTGGAGGAATCCGAGCCACGACCGTTAGGGAGTGTGGTTCTTAAGATCTCCACTCCCTAACGGTCGTGGCTCGGATTCCGCTCACTTGCCAAGATAAAATTAACTTGTGGGGAACGCTATGGCTGCATCAAGGCTACGCATGCTTAAGCCTTGTTGAGCCAAATACCAACCTGCAGTTTTATTTTACATATAAAGATTAGCTTGATACAATGCTGTGCTTTATTGAGCGTAAATAAAACTTCTATTACCCTGGAGTATATATGAAATACAATGATTCCCTCGCACAAATGTTAGCAGAATTAAGAACATTAGCTGATAATTTAGATAAAATTGAAGTTAGTGTTGAAAACAAAGTCACGGCGCTTAGTAATCTTTATCCTTATAATCTAACTGAAACGACAACTATAGCAAAACAAAAAATTTATAGTGAATCTAATTCTCTTACTTTGAAGCTAGCCCTTGATGATTTAGCAAGGAATATTGAAGCAGTTGTTCCGAAGAAAGGTGCATATTATCCTGTATATGATTCTCATGTAAAGCTTGAGAATGATGCCAAATTAATTTTGTTACATACCTATCGCGCAGTTAAATATCCAACCGCTGATAATTGTAATACTTTGCATAAAAAAGCAAATGAAGTTAGTGGTCAGCAAAATGTTTGGGCAAAGGTTGGTATAGTATTAACCGCTATTGTTGGACTTACATTTTTTGTTTATCCTGGTCTTATTTTTCTTGCATATCTCGCATGGTCTGACTTGTGGGAGAGAAATTCACTGCGAGGTATGGCTAAATTTGCATATGATATGCATAACGCTATTATTAATACCGGTGTTCCAAAAAATATTGCAGCATTAAATATAGTTAAACCAGAAGCTCAATCAGAAAATCCAGTCGAAGCTCGGCAACTATTAGCTGTAGCCGTTCCTCTTCCAGATACGCAACCTGTTCCAGAACCGCAAAGATATAACCCAGGATTATTTTCTCCTCAATCTGCTATTACTACTGCACCAATAATTGCTGCCTCCGCACCAGCTAATGATGCCGATAATACTTATCCGCAGGCAACTTTTTATCCAGGTGCATATCCGCGGTATTAAAAATTGTTATAGGGGCAGGATGCCCCAAATTTTTAAAAAAATTACACAATCTTTGCAATTAAAATACCAATTTTGCTGGATAAAGCACTATTAATGTCCTAATATTTACCTATAGACAGAGTTTTTGCACAGCCAACGTTAAAAATTTTGGAAGCCAGATTGAGAGTGTGGTGAGCTAGGCTTAGCATGTACTAAGAAGCAAAAAGCACTCCAGAGGCAGCCACTTTGGGAAATCATGACTGCAAGCAATTTCCCTGTCTATAACTCTCCTTTTATAGTAACTTCCAACGTAGGTCATATAAGTAATAAATCATTGTAGCCTTGATGCAGCAAAGCGTAATCAAGGTTTTCATTCCCAAAAAAAAGACTATGCGTATCCTTAGGTTGCGAGTTCTAATAAACCTTGATTAGGCTTTGCTGCATCAAGGCTGCACGGACTAACTCCACACGTACGTCATCCAGAGCTACTGACTCCACACGTACGCCATCCAGAGCTACTGACTCCACACGTACGTCATCCAGAGCTACTGACCCCACACGTACGTCATCCAGAGCGCGTGTTTTCTGCGCGAAGGATCTCCTGAATGTTGCACGATTTTCTGCAAATGTAGATCCCTCGTTGCATTCGGAATAATGTACCTTTTGTCTGATTTTGGTGGGCACGCTATCGCTTTGCCCACCCTACATATCTTTAATGTGGTGGTTTAGATGATGGTTCATCTTCTTTTGTTGATTTGACATCATCTCTTGCTGATTTAAAATCAGAAACCGATTTAGCCAATCCTTTTTTGCTATTATGGCTAAATATCCCAACTCCCGCAGCACCACTTATGCCCGCAGTAATTCCTAAGGCTCCAGCTACTAACAATAAGCTAGCACCACCAGATGGTATTGCGGCTAATACACCAGCAACTACCAAGGCAATTGCAGCAAAGCCTAATAATGCCTTTCCTAGTGCTTGCCACTTAGGTGATGGTTGTCCTGATACACGTTGAGAAAGTTCTACTAATTTACCCATATTTAACGTATCTTTTGGATCGTAAAGAGCCGTTGTAGAATGTTCCAATACTTGGTTAAGATCAATTAAACTTTGCTTATTTAATAAACTAAGATCATTTCCTGCAATAGCCTCGATGCTTTCTAATAATTTATTCCCTTCTGCATGAAGTTTCTTTTCTTCTTTGGTCATATTGCGTTTTTGAAATTGAATGAGTGCTCCTTTAAAATCTTCAAGACGCTTTTCATATGCTTCAATATTTGTAATAGTATCTAGTGTACTTTTAAATTTATCATCACTAAAAAAATCAGGATCAGTGAGTGAGTTTAATATTATATTTTTTGATGCTGCTGCTATCCTAGTATTATTAGGCAATGAATCTTCAAGTCTTATAATTTCATCGGCTAATTTTTTTTTATTTTTATTGTCAACATAATTATTTTTATCGGCTTTTATACGATTGTGTAGAGCATCATATTTTTTTAATGAAACGTTACCATGTTTATCAATAAGATCAGAAATAAGCATAGCCACCATGCGATTGCCTAATGCTGAATTTATTTCCTCTGATAAAGAATGTGTATCTACATGTTCTGTAGTGCTTGGAGCACTGACTATTTCCCCTTGTGCAAATAAGGTTGTTGTTCTTAACTCTATTGGTGCTTTTGTGTTTCTAGTTATTTGCAGTATCCAAGTATCAGGTTTATCATTATTAAAAACAAATCCTAGAGAGCATAATTCGCCATTATCATCACGATAAGCAAATCTTAAATTTCTTTGAGCGTTAGACCAATGTTGCATCAATTTTTCGGCGTCACCTTCTTTTTTTATTCTCTCTGTTGATTTTTTTGGCAATTTTTCGGCTTCATCAAACATCAAGGATGCTTTTTGCGTATAATATAAAATATATGCACTAAGTGCATCGCCACCATCAAAATTTCCTTGGGCATATTGCTCTATATATACTTCATTTTTTTTGCATTCATTTATAAAATCAGTAAAAGTTTTACCACTATAATCAACAAGAGCCGTGCGTGGAAGATCAACTTTAATAGTACTTTCATTGATTGCTGAACCTCTATTGCGACTTTGTTCAGAAATTACTGCCTCTGAATGACCCTGTCCGCGAAAAACATCAAGAACTGAGCCAGTTAATTTTATGATCATATTAATTCTCCTCAATTAAAATTTTATTATATAGATTTGATCTTAAGGAAGTATTAGCTAATTATAGCTTATGAAAGAGATAAAATGTTTTGAAAATTATAAATTCTTGATTTAATGTAACTTCCAAGGATTGTGGATGGTTTAAGTTTTTTTAATACTGCATAATAGCAGCACGTCATCCAGATCTCGTGTTTTTTGCGCGAATGATATCCTGAATGTTGCACTCGGGATGACGTAACTTAGGCGTTACGATTTAATCATGAAGCCCAACACCTTTTTTCAGTAAAATCAAATTCAAGATAGCCAAACTTATTACCATGCCACAAATAATAATCATACCAATGGTCATATTCATTTCCTGATGACCAATCATTGCTTGTCTTAGAGAATTAACCATATAAAAAATAGGATTAAAAAGAGAAATTTTTTGCCAGATTGGTGGAAGCATCGCGGTACTATAAAATACTCCGCCTAAATAAGTTAAGGGCCCAAGAATAAACGTAGGTATGAGCGCCACATCATCAAAGGTGCGTGCTAACATGCCATTGGTAAATCCCGCTAAAGCAAATAAAGATGCAACTAAGATTACAATTAATAATGTCATAGGAATGTTAGCGAGCTCTAGATCAATGAAAAAACTAGCGGTAATATAAACAAGTATTGCTACAATTACGCCACGTAATACACCACCTAAAGTATAGCCTAGAAGTAATAAACTATAGTGCATCGGGCTTACTAACATTTCTTCTATGCTTCTTTGGAAGCGTACACTAAATAATGATGTGGAAACGTTAGAATAGGCATTAGTAATCACAGCCATCATAATAAGACCTGGTGCTATAAATTCAGCATAACTAATTCCTTCTATAGATCCTATGCGGTTACCAATCACCGATCCGAAAATTAAAAAATATAATAAGGTTGTAATCACCGGTGGCAAAAACACTTGGCTTGAGATGCGAAACATCCTAACCAATTCTCGATGAGTTAGGGTATAGACAGCAATTAGTTGTTTATTTATGTTCATGGTGAATAAGATCCAAAAATAGTTCTTCTAAACGATTAGTTTTATTGCGCATGCTGTGGATATTAAGCTTATGCTTATTAAGAATGGTAAATACTTTATTAAGACTAAGCTGATTATCAATGCGTAGCTCAAAGGTATTTGCATCAACTTTAACGCCGATTAAAGGATCTAAATCTGGCATGGTAGCGATTGGCTCAATTGTAGTGAAAACAAAAGTTTGGTGACCTAATGTTTGGAGTAAAGCTTTCATCGAGGTATTTTCTATAATTTTACCTTTATCGATAATTGCAATATTCTTACATAATTGCTCAGCTTCCTCTAAGTAGTGAGTAGTAAGAATGATAGTTGTCCCTTCATTATTAGTGCGGGTAAGAAATTCCCACATACTACGTCTAATTTCAATATCAACACCGGCCGTTGGCTCATCAAGAATTAGTACTTTAGGTTTATGAATCAAAGCGCGGGCAATCATCAGCCGTCTTTTCATGCCTCCAGAAAGATGGCGAACAATTGAGTGGCGTTTATCCCAAAGCCCTAATTGTTTAAAAAGAGACTCAGCAGATATCAGCGCTTCTTTCTGTGGAACTCCATAATATCCTGCTTGATGAACTAA
>CAMDMN010000181.1 GCA_945901965.1 Legionella genomosp. 1
AACGAGGGATCTCAGAAATTGGTACCGTGCTACGGTCAGGAGATCCCTCGTTGCACTCGGGATGACGTAACTCCTCTGAATGACGTAACTCCTCGGGATGACGTAACTCATTGGGAGTTACCATTTTTTTTCAGTATTATTATATTTAACATAGCAGATACTATCTATAATGTAAAATAACCTTGGCTAAACTATTAGTAATAAGTTTATACTTAATTTAATTATAAGATAAACTTGAGATCAATAATGAAAAGGAATATTTTCATAATTTCAGATGGTACTGGTATCACTGCTGATTCACTTGCTAATAGTTTATTGACGCAATTTAATGATATCGAATTTGAAAAGCAAACTGTGCCTTATCTAGACTCATTGGATAAAGCTGAAACTTTAGTTGCACGTATTAATATTTGTTATGAAGAAACCGGTAATAAACCATTGGTTTTTTTAACTTTAATAAATCCACGCATTGGTGAATACATTAAAACGCAAGCTAAAGCTGCTGTTTTTGATTTATTTGGTACATTTATAGTGCCACTTGAAAAAGAACTTAAGTCTAAATCATCATATATTGTAGGACTTACTCATGGTGTCGCAAACTTTGAATCATATCAACATCGTATTGAAGCAGTAGATTATACTCTTGCTCATGATGATGGAATAAAGATACGAGGCTATGAAGATGCTGATATTATTTTAATCGGCGTATCTCGCTGTGGTAAAACTCCTAGTTGCTTATACATGGCATTACAATTTGGCATTCTCGCAGCTAACTATCCTTTTACTGACGATGATCTATCCGATCTTCGTCTGCCTGATATTTTGCGACCTTATAAATCTAAATTATTTGGTTTGAGTATTGACACACAAAGATTAAAAGAAATTCGTACTGAGCGCAGGCCAAATAGCCAATACTCATCAGCAGATCAATGTCGAATTGAGATTGCTGAAGTAGAAGCTATGTATCAGCGCGAAAAAATTCCTTTTATTAATACCACGCGTTTTTCAATAGAAGAAATTGCAACTAAAATAATGTCTATAGCAGGATTAACACGCAGGCTTTGAGCTTAAAGCGTAGCCTGGTTAGTGCGCTAGCAATAACCAGGAAATATTAGCTACCTCTGTTAAAAGATGAGTTGGTTAGCTATGACCCGGTTATCGCTGTCGCGCTAACCAGGCTACTCCTCCTGCCACATCTTCATAAAATCCGTTACCGTCATATCAGATAACGCATTTAGATCACTCATTTTACTAATAATTTTATCTGTTTTTGCATTATTAAAACGTGTTTCTAAATTAGATTTAAATTTATTATCCAAAACTTTAATACCTTCTTCGCGTCGGCGTTTATGACCTATTGGATACTCGATAGTTACACGCTCTGATTCAGTTTGATCGTTAAAAATTAACTTTATACTATTTGCGATAGAGCGCTTTTCAGGCTTATGATAATCTTCTGAAAATTGCTTAGATTCACTCACTACCATTTTACTACGCAATACATCAATTCTTGGATCAGCGGCTATATTATCTTCATAATGTTCTGCTTGTAAATCGCCAAATAATAAACCAATAGCTACCATATATTGTAAACAATGATCCCTATCAGCTGGGTTATGAAGCTCGCCTTGTTTCGAGATAATGCGAATGGCTGATTCATGTGTAACCAATTCAATGCGTTCAATCTTATCAAAATTCTCTTTAACTGCCTTGTGTAATATAACCGCGCACTCTACGGCGGTTTGTGCATGAAATTCAGCGGGATATGATAATTTAAATAAAACATTTTCCATTACATAACTACCATAAGGACGTTGAAATTTAAATTTCTCCCCTGCAAATAATACATCATAAAAACCCCACCTAGGAGCAGATAAAGCACTGGGATAACCCATTTCTTTAGTTGTAGAAATAAGAGCTAATCTAACTGCTCGAGCAGTAGCATCCCCTGCCGCCCAAGATTTACGAGAACCTGCATTTGGAGCATGACGATATGTTCTTAAACTTGCTCCATCAACAAATACTTGCGACAAAGTACGTAAAATAGCATCCCTATCACCACCTAATAAGTGCGCGGCAATCGCAGCTGATGCCACCTTAACTAAAAGAACATGATCTAGCCCTACACGATTAAAGCTATTTTCAAGAGCTAAACATCCTTGAATTTCATGTGCTTTAATCATAGCTGTAAGGACATTGTGCATAAGAATTGAAGGCTTGCCATTTCTTTCATTTAACCTAGAGATATAATCAGCAACAGCCAATATCGCACCTAAATTATCAGAAGGATGCCCCCATTCGGCTGCAAGCCAAGTATCATTAAAATCAAGCCATCTAATCATTGTTCCAATATTAAATGCAGCTTGAACTGGATCAAGTTCATAATTTGTTCCAGGTACTCGCGCTCCACCTTTTAAAAATGCATCTGGCACAACAGGGCCTAATAATTTAGTACATTCATTAAAATTAAGGGCGAGCATCCCACAACCAAGGGTATCCATCAAACAAAGTCTTGCTGTTTCATATGCTTCAACACTATCTATTGTTTTTGTTAAAACATAGTCAGCAATATCAGCCATAACTTGGTCATATTCAGGTTTTAAATTATCTTCAACAAAATTAGACATCTTAACTTCTCTCATCTATAGGGATATATTTTCTTGCGGCAGGACCTGTATAAATTGATGTTGGCCTTATTAAACGATTATCTGAGCGCTGTTCAAACACATGAGCAGACCAGCCAGTAATTCGTGAAATTACAAAAATTGGCGTAAATAAAGAAGTAGGAATATTACAATAATGATATGCAGAGGCACTATAAAAATCTAAATTTGGAAATAATTTTTTCTCTTTTCGCATTACCGCTTCAACTCGCTCTGAAACTTGATAGAGAAGCATGTTTGATTGATCTTTAGCTAATTTTAACGACCAAGCCTTAATAATATCTGAACGTGGATCACAATCCTTATAAACTCGATGACCAAACCCCATGATTTTTGCTTTTTCTTTAAGCATGATCATCAATTGTTTTTCAGCATCATCAGGACTTGTAAAGCGCTCGATTAATTCCATTGCCGCCTCATTTGCCCCACCATGTAATGATCCACGCAACGTGCCAATAGCTGAGGTTATAGCGGAATAAAAATCTGACAAAGTTGCGGCGGTTACTCGTGCTGAAAAAGTTGACGCATTAAATTCATGCTCTGCATATAAAATTAGCGAAACGTTCATCATGTCTCGATCTATTTTTTTAGGCTCTTTGCCGTGTAGTAATGATAAAAAATGTCCGCCAACAGTAGTTTCATCAGATTCACCAGTTATTTCCTTGTTCCTAAAATGATATGCATACCAATAACATAACATCCCCGGGAAAATAGCTAATAATCTATCGGCAATATTATATTGCTCTTTAAAATTAGATTCAGGTTCTAAAGTACCTAACATCGAGCAACCTGTTCGTAGAACATCCATAGGGTGCGTGTTTTTAGGTATAAGTTGTAAAACTTTTTTTAGATAATCTGGTAGTTCACGTAAATCTATTAATTTATTAATATAAGCTGCCAATTCAGAAGATGTCGGTAATCTCCCATAAATCAATAAATAGGCAACTTCTTCAAAGCTAGATTTTTCAGCTAAATCTTCAATTGAATACCCACGATAATTTAACCCAACCCCTTCCTTTCCAACTGTTGCGATTGCTGACTCACCAGCAACAATTCCTGCAAGACCTGCGGTATTATTAGGCATCCTTACTCTCCATAAATTTATCTAGTTGTTTTTCATAATCTTCATATTTTAAAACTTCATACAATTCTTTACGCGTTTGCATTTTATTAATAACTGATTTTTGTGTGCCTTCCAAAATAATAGTTTGATATACATCTAATGCAGCTTGTGACATCGCACGAAAGGCAGAAAGCGGATATAAAATAAGTTTAACACCTGCATCTTTTAACTCATCTGCTGTAAAAAGTGGGGTTTTGCCAAACTCAGTAATATTCGCAAGTATTGGCACCGATATTTTTGAGGTAAATAAGCGATATTCATCAAGTGTAGTTAACGCCTCGGCAAAGATCATATCAGCACCTGATTCGACATAAAACGCGGCCCTTTCTAAAGAACCTTCTATACCTTCGGCTGCATAAGAGTCGGTACGTGCCATAATCACAAAATTAGAATCAGTTCGTGCATCAACAGCGGCCTTAATTCTGTCTCCCATTTCATGCTTAGATACTATTGCCTTATTTGGCCGATGCCCACATCTTTTGGCTGATTGTTGATCTTCAAGATGAATAGCTGCAACATTTATAGATTCCATTAATTTCACAGTTCTTGCGATATTAAAAGCATGTCCCCAGCCGGTGTCTACATCAACTAATAAAGGTAAAGTTGATGCATCAATAATTCGTTTCGCATCTTCTAGTACTTCATATAATCCTGTCATACCTAAATCCGGCATACCATAAGAAGCATTAGCAACGCCTGCCCCTGAAAGATAAATAGCCTTAGCCCCTGCCTCTTCTGCAAGCATCGCAGAATATGCATTAATAGTGCCTAATATTTGCAGTGGAGAATGATTGCAAACAAGCTCTCTAAATATTTTTCCAGCAGAATTAATCATAAAATTACCTATAGTCAGCAGCAATGTACAACTACATACAAAAATTTGTAAATAATTTTATATAATGACACATTGTAATTATCAAATCACTACTTAGGCGAAACATGAGGCCTTAAAATCTCACGCCGTAAAAATCTTGATGCTGAAATTGATTGGACTATTTTACGTGGTAAACTACTTGACTCTTTATTTATCATGGATGCTAGCCACTCGGCAGAGATCGGGATTGTAGTTAACCCACGCGAACCAAAACCTGCACATATATATAATCCATCTTGATAAGTTCCTGGAATTGGATACCAACGTTTTGGATTAGAATTAAAGCCTGCAAATTGATGTAGAAATTCTTTATCATCTGCTACTTGACCTACCAATGGCAAATAGTCAGGAGTTGCTGCGCGTTTTCCTGACCATTGACCCACAACATTATTAATATCTGAAAAATCTG
>CAMDMN010000182.1 GCA_945901965.1 Legionella genomosp. 1
AGCAGGAACTGTAAAAGGTCGTAAAGCCTCAAGACATGCGACTTCAGATTGGATGGAGATGGAAAAGGAGCGTGGTATTTCCATTACTACATCTGTGATGCAGTTTGTCCATAATCAGCATGTGATGAATCTCTTAGATACTCCAGGACACGAAGATTTCTCAGAAGATACTTATCGTACTCTTACAGCAGTTGATTCGGCCTTAATGGTTATTGACGTTGCTAAGGGTGTTGAAGCTAGAACTGTAAAATTAATGGAAGTATGTCGTCTGCGTGATACGCCTATCATGACCTTTATTAATAAATTAGACCGTGAAGGACGTGAGCCAATTGAGTTGCTTGATGAAGTTGAGACTGTTTTAGGTATTAAATGTGCGCCAGTTACATGGCCCGTTGGCATGGGGAAACGTTTCAAAGGAATTTATCATCTTTATGAAGATATAGTTTATCTTTATAAGTCAGGTAAAAACACGGAGCGGCAGGAAGCTTTACAAATAAAAGGTATAGATAATCCAAAATTAGATGAATTATTAGGTGATATTGCCGAGGAATTACGTGCTGAAATTGAGCTTGTTAAAGGTGCCTCGCATGAATTTAAAGTTAAAGAATATTTAAGTGGCAAAATGACCCCGGTTTATTTTGGCTCAGCAATTAATAATTTTGGCATTAAAGAATTACTCGATGATTTTGCAAAGCATGCTCCAGCTCCTTTACCTCGAGTCGCAGATGAACGTACCGTTATGCCAGAAGAAGAGAATTTTAGTGGGTTTGTATTTAAAATTCAGGCTAACATGGATCCTAAACATCGCGACCGCATTGCCTTTTTACGTATTTGTTCAGGTTCTTTTAAAAAGGGAATGAAATTAAGTCATTTAAGGTTAGGTAAAGACGTGCAAATTGCCAATGCCGTGACTTTTATGGCAGGGGATAGGGCTAATGCGGAGCTTGCATTGGCAGGTGATATTATTGGTTTATATAATCATGGCACCATTAGGATTGGCGATACTTTTACTCAAGGTGAAAAATTAAAATTTACAGGCATTCCTAATTTTGCCCCGGAATTATTTCGTTTAGTTCGTTTAAAAGATCCATTAAAATCTAAGGCCTTAATTAAAGGATTAATAGAGTTATCTGAAGAGGGAGCGACGCAGGTATTTAGGCCATTGAATTCTAATCAATTAATTTTAGGGGCTGTAGGTGTTTTGCAGTTTGATGTTGTTGCCCATCGATTGCAGCATGAGTATAAAGTTGATTGTATTTATGAGGCAGTATCTGTTTCATGCGCACGCTGGGTTTATGCGAAAGATCCTAAAAAAATGGCAGAATTTCGTGAGCGAGCACATGATTATTTAGCCCTTGATGGAAGTGATTCGTTGATGTATTTAGCGCCAACTAAGGTTAATTTGGCAATGGCTGAAGAGCGGTATAAAGATATTGAATTCTCGGGAACAAGAGAGCATTAGAAAGGTTTGTAGGCACGTCATCCCGAGTACAACGAGGGATCTCCTGAATTTAGTAGTTGTAGCCTTGATGCAGCGCAGCGTAATCAAGGTTTTTATTTAGGTTTAGCACTAGAAAACCTTGATTACGCTGCGCTGCATCAAGGCTACACTTGCTAGAGGCACGTCATCCCGAGTACAACGAGGGATCTCCTGAATGTAGCACGATACCAATTTTGGAGATTCATCGTTTCACTCGGGATGACGCCAACATCCCGATAATTTACCTAAATTAATCTGTAGTACAACTAGCTTTAATAGTTTCAGTGCCTAAGTTAATAAGTTCAACTTGAGAGCCTGCTATAGCTACAATATTTAATTTATCTCCAACTCTTAAAGTTGTAGTAAATGTTTCGTTAGTTGCTAAAGTTGTGCCATTAACAATGCCTGTTTTCTTTAGCATTTTAGCAGAAATTAAACTTTCAGGAGCGCCACTTACTATTGTACAAGTTGCTTTTATCGTCCAAAAGAAAATATTTGAAAATACTTGCGGATCATTTACTGGGAATTCATACTCGACGGCTAATCCTTGTGTAAAAACATGCTGTGTTGTTGAATAAGCAGATGTGGTAAATATAGATGCAGCGCAAATTATTATAGCCATAATCTTTCGTAACATAAAAATCTCCTTTGTGAAAAACAATAGAACTAAGACTTCTTTTAATTGTTGAAATGGAAAACTAACAGACATTTTCTAAGTTAGCAATAGAATAAATAAAGCAAAATACTAAATTTAATATTTTGATATATAATGCACCAATAATTTATTATGGTGACTTCTGTGAAGCGTTTATTTATTTTTCTAATTTGTTTTTTTGTTGGTGTTTTTAATGTATTTGCAAAGGGAGATGTTTGTAACCAGCGCCATTGTATTGCAGTGGTTGATGCAGGAAGTAGTGGCTCGCGTTTGCATATTTTTGCATATGATGTTGAGCAAGATAATTCACCGATAAACATTAATGAGCTTTGGTCGAAAAAAATCAAGCCTGGGTTTGCGACTGTTGATTTAACTCAAGACAAGATAAATTCATATATAGATAATTTATTTAAAGATTCACCTGAGAATAATATCCCGGTATATTTCTATGCAACAGCTGGAATGAGGCTTTTATCTAATGAACAGCAGCAGCTATATTATCAAGCCTTAGAGCGGTGGTTTAATAATCAAAATGATTGGCAACTTGCAGAAGCGAAAACAATTACCGGTAGTGATGAAGGTATTTATGGTTGGTTAGCAGTAAATTATCAACTTGGAAGTTTTGATTCTTATTCTAAACAATTAGCTAATGTAATTGACATTGGCGGTGCGTCAGCGCAGGTTACATTCCCAGTTGAGGATATTGCAAATATTGCACCTGATGATCTTCAATCAATTGATGTATATGGCAAACACATAAATCTATTTGCTCATAGTTTTTTAGGTTTAGGCCAAACATTAATTACGCAGCAATTTATTAATGATGAAAATTGTTTTGCAAAAGGGTATCAATTACCTAATGGATCTTTTGCCAAAGGGGATGCTAGATCTTGTGAGCGAGAAATTGCTAAATATATAGTAAATGTCCATGAAGTTAATAAATTAGTGCAACCAGTGCTTTTAGATAATACTGGCAGATGGTACGCAATTGGGGGCGCTGCAACATTAGTTGATGAAAAAATTCTTTCGCTTGATGGGAGAAAATTTACTAGTGAAGATTTATTACAGCTTGGAGATGATGAAATTTGTCATCAACCCTGGAAAGATTTAACTTTAAAATATCCAGGTAACGACTATCTTTACGGTTACTGTTTTTTCCCTTCATATTATTATGCACTATTTGTTGAAGGGTATGGTATAGATAAAAATACTCCTATAAACATCATGTCAGCAGATAAATCGGCTGATTGGACCTTGGGTGTGGTGTTGCATAAACATTAATTAGTACTAATAATACAGGGGTCCGTCCCGGACCAACTGCCATTAAGTTAAGGAAAATTACTATTAAATACAATGCATTATTCAGTTTGCACAATGTCGTCATTGCGAGGTACGAAGCAATCCAGAGGCCTGTACTCCGAACCCATGGATCAACTATGTCTCATCAGTTTTTTTAAGCAACAAAATAATATTGGGGTCCGTCCCGGACCGTCCCTTTCCTTTTGTCTGCTTTTGTCTGGCAGATAAATCGGCTGATTGGACCTTGGGTGTGGTGTTGCAGAGACATTAATTAGAACATCTTAGAAATCTAAATCTGCTTGATTTTTGTGCTACATTAGCGTAAAATTAAATTTAATTCTAAATTGAGGCTTTTGAAATCCGATGAAAATTACAGCTTAAGTATGCCCTGACTCGACAAGGGCGATGGTTATTAAATTCCCTGTCAATACTTAAGAGTATTTTATCATGCATAAGCCCATACGATTTCAAGACCTTGGTCTTTCTTTTCCTCATAAAACATGTTTTTCCGATTTCTGCGGACAAATTTCTTATGGTAGTCGCATTGCGATTATTGGTCGTAATGGCCAGGGTAAATCAACCCTACTTAAAATATTGCAGGGAACATATACCACTTATGAAGGTAATTTATCCTTGCCTGAAGATTTATGTGTAGGTTATCTACCGCAGCTAATTTATAGCTTTGACGCTTTAAGTGGTGGTGAGCGGTTGAATAAAGCCCTCACTGGAGCCATATCTATCGGCCCTAATCTTTTATTGCTTGATGAGCCCACCAATCATTTAGATAAATCCAATCGTCGCGCCTTAATAAATCACTTGCGACATTATCCAGGTACTTTGATAATAGTTACCCATGACGTTGAATTATTGAAAAATAGCGTTGATACACTTTGGCATATTGAAAATGGCAAAATAACCATTTTTAATGGTAGTTACGATGACTATCTACGTATGCAGATTGAAAAGACATCAGCAATTTCGCATGAACTTGCAATACTCAAACAGCAAAAGAAAGATGCGCATCACTCCTTAATGAGAGAGCAAGAACGCAGCAAGCAGATGCGTGTTCGTGGCGAAAAAAACATTGAAAACCGAAAGTGGCCTACCATTCGTTCTCCTACAAAATTAGGTAATGCCATCAAAACAGGGGATAAGCGTTTAAACCACATAAAAGAAACGCAACATCATTTAGTTGATGAATTATCTATGATTTATCGTCATGATGTAATTTTGCATAAGTTTCAATTAAATGCTCAAGCTTATCAAAAAGCTGTTATTACAATTAAAGATGCATCTATCGCTTATGAAACAGGATCTACTATTTTGAGTCAGATTAATTTTCATATGCGATCTCGTGAGCGTATTGCATTATGCGGTGACAATGGATCAGGAAAATCCACTTTCATTAAAGCGATTTTGGATGTGGCAGGGATAAAGAAAAATGGAGAGTGGACATTACCTGAACGACAAACTATAGGCTATTTAGATCAGCATTACCAAACGCTTGATGCTAATAAAACTGTATTAGATACTGTACAGGATTGCATGCCTGGTAAGTCTATACTGGAGATCCGAAAACATTTGAATGATTTTTTATTTCGTAAAAATGAAGAAATTGAAATCACAGTC
>CAMDMN010000183.1 GCA_945901965.1 Legionella genomosp. 1
AATATTATACTCCTCAACTTGATTTTCTAAATTAGCATCAGGCATTGCATTTAAAGCTGCAATGACCAATTGCAATTTAGTTCTACCTTGATATTCATTTATATCTAATTTATATGCTGCATGTAAATATTTGGCGCGATGATTAGGCCAGATCTTAAGATCTATATTAAAAGCTATTGCATCAATAATACCTTCGCCTTCTAGTAGTTTAAGTGTTAATTTTAAATGATTAGTTCCAACTATCCGCTGTTCAAGAACTTCAAAAACATTATCAAATAAAGGCTCTGGAAATTGTTGTCCCCAAGGGCCTGATTCTTTTATTAATGTAGCTAATTCAAGGTTTAGTTCACCAGATTGTAAAGGCCCATCAGATAAAATTTCACCCTCACATTGTGAATAATTAATATGCTTTTCTACCTCTAGCTCTAACGCCTTTTTAAAATCAAGGAAATTTTCCGCCTTTAAACTTAAACCAGCAGCCATAGCGTGACCACCAAATTTTATTATCAAGCCTTGGTTATCTTTATCAATGGCCGCAAGGACATCTCTAATATTTAAATTAAATATAGAACGTGCAGATGCCTTAAGCTCACCATCGCTGGCTGATGCAAAAATGATTGCTGGTCGATGATATTTTTCTTTTAATCTACCAGCTAAAATACCGATTACACCTTGGTGCCAAGACTTATCATATAAACATAAAGCAAGCGGTAATTTAGAACCTTGCTCATTATCATTTAACGCTAATTTATCTAAAGCATGCAAAGCTTGCTCTTTCATTTCCGTTTCAATTTTACGTCGTTCGATATTTAGTTCATTTAATTGCTTTGCATATTCTTTAGCTTTATCTAGATCATCTGCTAATAAACAATTAATTCCTAATGACATATCATCAAGTCTACCTGCTGCATTGAGTCTAGGTGCTACCGTATAGCCTAAGTCAGTTTCGGTGAGCTTTTGAAAATTTCTGCCAGCAATTTCAATTAAAGCAATGATTCCAGGGCGACATAATCCTTGCCGAATCCTATTTAACCCCTGATTAATTAAAATTCGATTATTTTTATCAAGAGCTACAACATCAGCTATAGTACCTAAGGTAACAAGATCTAAAAATTGCGCCATATTAGGTTCAGCTATAGATTTTTCTTTAAACCAATTACTATCAACTAATTGACGACGAAGAGCTAACATTACATAAAAAATTACGCCTACACCCGCTATAGATTTAGATGGAAATTTATCACCAACTTGATTTGGATTTACGATAGCGCATGCATTAGGTAAAGTTTCCGCTGGCAAATGATGATCTGTAATTAAAACATCTATCCCCGCCGCATTAGCAGTATCAACTCCTTCTATACTTGCAATTCCATTATCAACAGTAATTATTAAATTTGGCTGCATCGTTTTTGCAACCTCAACTATAGCTTTTGTTAAACCATAACCAAATTCAAAACGATTGGGAACTAAAAAATCAACCTGAGCGGCACCAAAAACTCGTAAAGCTGAAACGGCTAAAGCTGATGATGTGGCTCCATCGGCATCGAAATCACCAATAATTAATATCCTTTCTTCATTACGAATCGCTTGCTCTAAACGCTTAGATGCTTTATCAATATCGGTCAAGGAACAAAAAGGCAATAATGATTTTAGATTTTTATCTAAGTCTTCTTCTGTAACTATTCCTCTTGCGGCAAATATACGTTGTAAAATAGGATTAATAGTTGAAAGATTAGGTAGTAAATTTGGAATTGGTCGCTTTTTAATAAGCATTAGATAACTCTCTTAAATAGATCTCGTTCTTGTAAATAATTCCATACAACGCCGCATCAAATTTTTTGATTTTTTGTTATATGCTATATTATTCCAATACCAATTAACAGTATGTTTTTTAAGGTATTTACATAATAAATCAGACTCTTTTACGCCAAAATTATTAAATAATATCACATTATATTTTGCATAAGAGATATCAGCTGCCATTTCTACATTAGTTGATAATAACTTTGCTAACTCAAAGGATTCTTTATCATTACAAACTATTTTTTTATTAGATAGTTTAGGTAATACACCCGCACCCCAAACCCAAACTCCATTGATATTATATTCTAATGCACGGCCTTTATTTAAAATATTTGAGCTTAAAAACATTTGGCTTTCAGTAATAAATTTTTGCCAATATAATGTTTTATCAAGTTGATGTAATGCAGGCATAATTGATTGATTATGCATATTATAAACATTCTTTGCGGTAATTGGCGGTAATTTATCAGATCGTAATAACCAGATATCTTTATTATGATAATAAAGATCAATATTATCTAAAGCTAAAAACTCTTTAAAATCGTTAAACCATAAACGCGATTCTTCATCTGTTAATTTTAAATTATCAAAAGATGCCGTTATCATCGCGTCATTATGACTCGCCTGCCAATTAATCAAAGATACTACCAACCACTTCCCTTCTAAACCATGATACTTACGTAATAAATCAGCTATTGGCATATATTCACTAGTATCATGCAAAGTCGCATATAAATTACAATAAAAATTTCCATATTCTTTTATGGGGATAGAACCTTCAGGAAGTTCATTTGAAGATGAATTTACAATTATATCCATTAAATTAGTGAGCCTAGTTACATTCCCACAAAAATTCATAATGCATTACGTAGCCTGGTTGCTTGCAACCAGGATTCAATTATTAAAGTTATTTTGTGAGCAATGCTTATATGATAATATAGCGTAAGTATAATTTATCACCTGTATAAACACCATGAATATTAATAAAGAAACAAAAGACAAACACACCATACGCTCATATAGTAATTCAGAAATTATGATAGGTGAAGATATCTATAAATCTAGCCTTATTATTTCTAAAGATACTATAATCGCCCCTTGGCAAATCAACTCGATAAAAGATTTAGATCTAACTAAATTAGAACCAATCATAACCCTTAATCCCGAAGTCATAATCATAGGCCATGAATCAAAAGGTATAATGATTCCGATGCAAATTATGGAATATTTATCCAAAAAAAGAATAGGCATTGAATGCATGACAATAGGTGCAGCTTCCCGTACTTTCAATGTGCTTTTATCTGAAGATAGATCTGTTGTTGCTGGATTTATTTGGTAAATCAATTCAAACCTGACGACGTGCCTCTAACACATTAGGAACTTGTCCTAATTTAGATAATAATTTTGATAAACTATTTAACCCATCAATTTCAATAGTCAATGAAATATAATTAGTATTTTCTTGTTTATTAATTTGCGTTTGCAATGAATATACATGTGCCCTTTCATTGGAAAGTAAAGCTGTTATATCACGTAATAATCCTGCTCTATCAAAGGCTTTTATTAAGATATCTACTAAATAATGTTCGCGTGTAGAGCTTCCCCATGATACCTGTAAAAATCTATGTCGTTGCTTTTCAGTAGCATGAATAATATTTGAGCAATCAAGGCGATGAACTGAAACTCCACGGCCAAGAGTTATATAACCAATTACTTGATCCCCAGGAACTGGCTGACAACATCTGGCCATATGCGTTAGTAAATTTCCAACGCCTTCGATACGAAGATCTGATCCAAAACTTTCAGGCTTATGTTGCGTCTTTATAAAATTATTAATGGGCTCTTCAGTTGGCGTTAAATGACCAAGAATTTGACTGACTTTTATATCACCACGTCCTAAGGAAGCCAACAAATCATCTAATCTCTTAAAATTAAATGCTAAAGCTACTTCATTTAGCCGCAAAGCATTAATACCCAATGCTTTTAACTCTTTATCGATAATTTCACGACCAATGTCTTTATTTTTATCATAATTTTGCATTTTAAACCAATGCAAAACCTTAGCCTTAGCACGAGATGTTTTTAAATAATTAAGATGTGGATTAAGCCAATCACGAGAAGGTTTTATTTCTTTACCAGTTAAGATCTCAACTTTATCACCGGTCTGCAAAGAATATGTAAGCGGTACTATATTTCCATTTACTTTAGAACCACGACATCGATGACCAATATCACTATGTACATAATAGGCAAAATCAAGCGGTGTTACTCCATGCGGCAAATCTAAGACATCACCATCTGGAGTAAATACATAGATCCTATCATCAAGAAACTCAGACTCAATAGATTCAGATACACCCTTATTAACCGCCATTTCTCGATGCCAGGCTAAAACATCACGCAACCATTCAATTTTACGCTCATGACTTGCTTTTTTATGAGTTGTGCCCTCTTTATATTTCCAATGTGCAGCGACTCCCATTTCTGCTTGTTCATGCATTTTAAATGTGCGAATTTGCACCTCAAATACACGATTCTCAGGTCCTATTACTGCCGTATGTAAAGATTTATAACCATTTTCTTTAGGATTAGCGATATAATCATCAAATTCATCAGGAACTTGCTGCCATAAAGAATGAACCAAAGATAAAACTGTATAACACTGCTCATTTGTTTCAACCAAAATTCTTACCGCAGTTGCATCATAAATTTCATCTAAGGGAACGTGCTTACGCTCCATTTTCTTATAAATACTGTGAATATGCTTAGAACGACCATAAACTGCGAAATGCCCCTCGATTATAGGCTTTAAATGTTCATTTAACTCATCAACAATTAAATTTACATACCTATCTCGATCTAGTCGTTTAGCCTTTAACCCTTGAGCTATTGCTTTATAATCTAGAGGGTATAAATAACGAAATGATAAATCTTCCATCTCCCATTTAATCGCACCTATTCCTAAGCGATTAGCTAAAGGCGCATATATTTCCATAGCTTCAGTTGCTATTTGCTTACGATGATCTTCAGGCATTGGCGAAGATGAACGCAGAACACATAGACGTTCGGCAAGCTTAATAAGCACAACACGTGCATCATCAACCATTGCCAACAACATCGTACGTACATTTTCAAGCTGATGTTTATTTTGGGAGTATTTATTAAGCGTCTGCAAATTAGACATGGCGCTCATTTTTTTAATACCTTTAACCAAATGCGCTATATTAGAGCCTA
>CAMDMN010000184.1 GCA_945901965.1 Legionella genomosp. 1
GCGGCTGTGATCAAAAGTCACGGTCGTGAGCGTTAAGGAAAAGGCGTGCTAACACGTCAAGTATGATCCAAAGAGACGAACGCAAGTGAACTGCTGATGAGGCATCGAAAGAAGAGAACAGTGTTGTTGAAACCAGAGGTCTAGCCTACAGCTGGGAACAAAGGCTAGGGGTGAAAGTCCCCCGGCCTACTCGAACTTTTAAAAGCCACAATTATTTTAATTTATATGGTAAATACCTTGGTTCCCAGAATATCTCCTCTACCAGGTCATCAAGATCTTTATCCTGATTGCATTGTGCAAGCCCCGCATCAATAGCTTGACGTGCTACAGCTACGGCTATTTCTTTTGCAACAATTTGGGTATCATCAAGCGATGGTAGCAGTGGTAGAAAGCTATCTTTTTTCGATGGTGATAAGTGGCTTAGTGCCTTGGAAGCAGCCCAAATCATTTCTTTTGATAGTCTTGATGCTCTAACTGCTAATATGCCTAATCCAATACCTGGAAAAACTAAAGCATTATTACATTGAGCAATTTGTAATAGGCGATTTTGATATTCTACTGGAGGAAACGCAGTACCTGTTGCAATTAAGGCCTTTCCATTACTCCAATTTAAAATATCGGCAGGCTTTGCTTCACATTTTTCATCAGGGTTCGATAATGGGAAGATAATTGGACGTTCACAATGCTTTGACATTGATGCAATAATATCTTCAGAAAATGCTCCAGGTTGTTATGAGCAGCCAATAAGAATGGTAGGCTTTACATTACGAATTGTATCTGAAAGGGAAGGGACTTTTTTATCAACCATATCCCAGTTAGAGATATCTTTTTTCTTGCGAGCGAAGTTTATTTGCGCATCTGTTAATTCCGAATCATCTTCTATTAATAAACCTTGACGATCAATTAACCAAAAACGATCATATGCTTTTTCTTCAGATAAGCCATGTCTAATCAATGCATCAACTATTTGATCACTTATTCCAGTACCAGCTGATCCCGCGCCATATACTACAATTTTATGTTTTTCAAAATTAATGCCAGTAATATCAGTTGCTGCAAGTAAAGCGGCTAAAGTAACCGCACCTGTGCCCTGAATGTCGTCATTAAACGTACAAATTTTATCTTGGAACTCATCTAAAATTCGACGTGCATTGCCACGACCAAAATCTTCCCAATGAAGGAATGCATTAGGAAAGTGTTTGTGAATGCTGTTTACAAAGGTTTGAATAAAATCATCATATTGCTTACCGTGAATTCTTAAATGTGGATATCCAAGGTAAAATGGATCATCTAAAAGTTCTTGATTATTAGTGCCAACGTCAAGAAATATAGGAAGCGTGCGAGTAGGGTCAATGCCGCATAAACTATAAACCATTAATTTCGCAACAGGAATATCCATACCACCAATGCCTTGATCGCCAATGCCAAGTACTCCTTCGCCATCAGTTACTACTATTAAATCAATTTCAGGATTTGAGCGATTATTAATAATTTCATCGATGTGATTTCTATCAGGATATGCAATATAAAGCCCACGTGGTTGGCGGTACTCACGGCTAAATTGTTTTACAGCGGTGCCGACAATTGGTGTATATACTACAGGAAGCATTTCACCAAGATGACGACGAAGTAACTTATAAAATATAACTTGGTTTTTATCATGGAGATTATTAAGATAAATATTTTGCTGTAAGCGTGATGAATAACTTAAAAATTGGAAATAAGCCCTTTTTACTTGCTCATCTAGGCTTTCAACTCGATTGGGTAATTTACCTAATAAGCCAAATATTTGACGCTCGTCATAGGTAAATGCAGTTCCTTTATTAAGCTGTGGGGTGGTTAGTAATAATTTTCCACAAATAGATGTCTCAATAAATAATTCACCAGTTTGTTTGTCGCGGTTTATTTTAAAATCTAACATATGAATCTCTAGGATATAATTGTAGACAATAAGATAGCTAATATATTTATTTAATTCAATGCGTTAAATTTTGTACAATTTTGACTTATGGCATAAGCCTGGTAATATCTCGCTTTGTTTAAGTTTTTTGAAGGTTTTTTTGATGAGTAGATATTTTATTTTATTGTTGATTTTATTACCATTTACCACAAATGCTAGTAATAGTGAGCGCTACTATAGATTGAATCCTGAAGCGTTACAAAAGGAAATTGCTGCTTGTCCTGTTAAACAACCTAAAGGGATAAGTTGTGATCAATTAAGATCTATTGCCATTAATACAAATGATTTGGCATATCAATTGCGTGATGATCCACAAGGTTATGGAAAAATAATTTTAAAATTACAAGAGACGATTGCTAAACAAGACTCAACTAAAGATCACTTAATAATTAAGAGTGATTTAGAGGAAAGACTTGCTGTTGTTAAGTGGTTAACATCTCCTGGCTAGTGAGTTAAATATGAGAATATTAATTAGTAATGATGATGGAGTCTTAGCTCCAGGAATTTTAGCGTTAGCAAATGAATTGGCAAAAATCGCGACGATTGAAGTTATGGCGCCTGATAGGAACCGAAGTGGAGCTAGTAATTCACTTACTTTGTCACGGCCTTTAAGAGTCAGGCAGCTTGATAATGGCCATTATAGTGTTGAGGGAACGCCTACTGATTGCGTTCATTTGGCACTTACAGGTTTTCTAGAACCTAATATTGATCTCGTGGTTTCAGGGATTAATGATGGGGCTAATCTTGGCGATGACATAATATATTCAGGCACTGTAGCTGCCGCAATGGAAGGGCGTAATCTTGGCTTGCCTGCAATTGCTGTTTCTATGGTAGGTGATGAAATTGAGCATTATGATACAGCCGCTATAATTATTCGTCAGCTAATCTCGCAGTTATCTAATAATTTGCCATTGCAATTAATTTTAAATATTAATATTCCTGATTTACCTTTAAATGAGATTAAAGGATTTGAAGTCACTCGGCTTGGTAAACGCCATGCGGCTGAGCCAGTTATTAAGGAGCAAGATCCAAGAGGCCGAGCAATTTATTGGGTGGGTCCTCCAGGAGAGGCTTCTGATGCAGGTCCCGGGACTGATTTTTATGCTATCAAAAATGGCTTTGTATCAATTACCCCATTACATCTTGATATGACACATTATAAGGCTTTTGAACAGGTGGCAATGTGGGCTGATGGTATAAATTTGTTAGATTAATGATATAGTTATAGTTATAGTAACCCCACATATTAGCACGTCATCCAGAGCGCGTGTTTTTTGCGCTAAGGATCTCCTGAATATTGCACAATTTTGCAAATGGAGATCCCTCGTTGCACTCGGGATGACGTATCTTAAGACTCGGGATTACGTACCTTAAGTAGTTAGCAGTTATATTCATTTACCAATGGTTTTTATTTAAACAAGGTGAATGGTGTTTAAAAAATTTTTAAGAGAAAATAATATGGTACTAAAGTATAAATTAAGTTGCATATTGATTAGTTTACTTTTTTTATCTTCTTGCTATCAAAGAAATGATCTTGCTCCTGTAGTTGAGGCTAATTGGCATGATTATAATAGTAACGCTAAACAGCATGAAGTTATTCATGGTGAAACTCTTTATGCTATTGCGTTTCGTTATGATAAAGATTACCGCCAATTAGCTGATATAAATCATTTGAATAGCCCATATACTCTACGAGTAGGGCAAGTAGTTAAATTAGATGGCGGATATACGCCACCAAATCCTATAAATCAAGCTAGAAATATACCTATAATAAATTATAAAAAATCAGAGCCAAGGCACGCATCTACTACAAACCCAATAAATAATAATATTTCCGGATGGGTTTGGCCTATACCTGGTCGAGTGGTTACAGCTTATTCTCCGTCTCAGGGAAAAAAGGGGATAGATATAGCTGGAAAGAAAGGTGAGAAAATCCATGCGGCAAGTAGTGGTGTTGTTGCATATTCTGGCAGTGGATTGTCAGGATATGGTAATTTAATTATTATTAAGCATAATAATCAATATTTAACAGCTTATGGAAATAATCTTCGTAATCTAGTTAGAGTGGGTCAAAAAATATCTAAGGGTCAAGCTATTGCTGAAATTGGCGTTGTCGATAGGCGATATTGGGGTGTTCATTTTGAAATTAGAAAGGCCGGAGTTCCAGTTAATCCTTTAAGTTATTTGAAATCTAGTTAAAAAGTAGTTGACATCTAACCCATGGTTAATACAACAATATAGAATCAAGTTATAAATTGGCTATACATCAACCCATTTAAAGGTGAGACTATGTGCCCAGATAAACGGCAGTTAGATGATAATATAGAACCTTCTGATATAGAAAAATTAATTGATGCAGAATCTATTATAGATGATCTAGAAATAGAAGAAGATGCCGATATAATTGCGACTGATGAAGTTTCTGTCGATGATGTGGTTGCCGTTGATGTAGTTCCTACTGATTTCACCGATGAAGAAGCATTTCCTTCTTATCATGATAGTAAGCATCTTCATAAAGCGATGGATGCAACACAAATATATTTAGGTGAAATTGGATTTTCTCCTCTTTTAAGTGCTGAGGAAGAAGTTCATTATTCTACTCTTTCATTAAAAGGTGATGTATCTGCTCGTAAAAAGATGATTGAATCTAATCTTCGCTTGGTTGTAAAAATTTCTCGTCGCTATCTTAATCGTGGCTTGCCTCTTCTTGATTTGATTGAGGAAGGTAATTTAGGTTTGATGAAATCTGTTGAAAAATTTGATCCAACGCGAGGTTTTCGCTTCTCAACTTATGCTACTTGGTGGATAAGGCAGACAATTGAGCGGGCTATTATGAATCAAACTCGCACTATACGATTACCTATTCATGTTGTAAAAGAGCTAAATATTTATTTAAGAGCGGCAAGACAATTAACGCAAAAATTAGATCATGAGCCTTCGGCTGAAGAAATCGCTGAAATGGTAGATAAGCCATTAGAAGATGTGCAAAAAATGTTGGGATTTAATGATAAAGTTACATCGGTTGATACGCCAATTGGTTATGATGAGAGTAAATCACTATTAGATACATTGG
>CAMDMN010000185.1 GCA_945901965.1 Legionella genomosp. 1
TGTAGCCTGGATGGAGCGAAGCGTAATCCGGGAAAGTTTCTAGCAAAGTGAACTTAAAACCCGGATTACGCTTCGCTCCATCCAGGCTACATATGCTATTAATTTGCATTAAATATTTAATAAGGGCTAGTTTATGACATATAAAATTCTACCTTCTATCCTTTCTGCAGATCTTACCTGCATTGGAACTGAAGTAGAGGCTTTAATTAATGCAAAAGCTGACATGATCCATATCGATGTTATGGATAATCACTACGTCCCTAATCTTACCTTTGGCCCAATGCTATGTCATGCTATTCATAAGCGCTTCCCTGATACTCTGCTAGATGTGCATTTAATGGTAAAGCCAGTCGATGATTTAATAAAAGAATTTGCTAAAGCAGGAGCTTTTAGAATTAGCATCCATCCTGATGCTACTACTCATTTAGATAGAAGTTTAAGTTTAATCAAAGAACTTAAATGTGAAGCAGGTCTTGTATTAAATCCCGCCACTGATATTGACTGTCTTAAATGGTGCGCTCATCGCCTAGATTTTGTCTTAATAATGACAGTAAATCCAGGATTTGGTGGGCAAACCTTAATTCTTGAGTTAATTAAAAAAATAGAGCTTGTACATGAACTATACCCTAACCTACCAATTTCTATTGACGGCGGGGTAACTGTTGAAAATATTAATAAACTAAAAAAAGCGGGCGCTACAGAATTTGTTGCAGGTTCCACTATATTTAATAGCACTAATTATGCTAAAACAATAACTATGCTTCGTGAAGGCTAAAATTAATCCAAATGAAAAATATAGTTTTATTCTTATTATTAATTATGAGCTTATCAATAAAGAGTTATGCCGATTCAGGCAAAGCATATTTAGATAGATTCATGAAATATACTGCTTGGAGTAAAAGTCTACCGCTAATACCTAGCGAAGAATTTCTTACATTCATTAAGCAAGATACTCCGCTATCCAAAAAATTACTGTCAAATTGGTTATACCAGTTAGCTCGCAATAAAGATTGGGTAAATTATAGTAAATACTATAAGCCTTCAACTGATTTAAATTTACAATGCTATGCAGGGTATTCGATTTATCTCCAAGGTAATCATAATGAAGCAATCAATAGCACTAAAAATGTATGGCTAACTGGTGATTCCACACCTAAAGCTTGTGATGAACTTTTCTCTTTGGCTTTAAAAAATCATGAAGTAGCTGATTCTCTAATTACAGAAAGACTTAGCCTTGTGCTAGAAAAATCTAATATATCTTTAGCCTCATACTTATTAAAACAATACCGTCCGGCACGTATTGATGAAATTAAATTATTAGCAACTATTGATAAGCACCCTAAGTCTATTAATTATATTCAGCCAAGTGAATTACACAGTTTATTTTATTTATATGGCCTTAATAAATTAGTAACTCTCGATATGACAGAAGCGATGAAAATATGGGATAACCCTAAAACCAAACGCATATTAATAGAACCTCAACAACAAGCCTTTTTAGCACATATAGCATTTTATAAGGCTATACGTGATCATCTAGATTCACCAAATTGGTTTGCAAAAGTAAAACCTGAATTTTATAACGAAACGCTTATAAGCTGGCAAATTCGTTACAGCTTAAAGTATAGACAATGGGATAAAGTTGAACAATTAATTAATAAATCCCCAGAAAAAGATAGTCCTTGCTGGCAATATTGGTTAGCCCGTGCAAAAGAAGGACAAGGTCAAAAAGCTGAAGCGATAGAGCTTTACAAAACTATAGCTCTTAACCGTAATTACTATGGTTTTCTTGCAAGCAGAAGATTAAATATAAAATTTAATTTTCAAAATGAACCTGCAACAGAAAACATTAGTCTTTTAGCACCTTACAAACCGTTCACTGATCAAATAAAAAAACTTTACATAGCTAAACAAACTGAAACTGCATCAAGAATGCTTAATGATTTTGTCAGTGAACTACCTAAAAAGGATAAATCAGCTTTAGCATACTGGCTTCAACATTATCTAATGTGGAATGAGAAATCTCTGCTTTTATCTAATAACGAGGAGCTTAATAACCAATTATCTCTTCGATTTCCTTTAACCTATCAAAACTCTATAAAAAATTATGCTAAGAATTATCAAATAAAGCCTGAGCTAATTTATGCCATTATTCGCCAAGAATCTAGCTTTCGTGGTGATGCAATATCTTCAGCTGGAGCAATAGGTTTAATGCAAATTATGCCAAATACCGCAAAAGATATTTCTAAATCCGAGAAAATTGCTTATAAAATTAAACCACAATTATTGCTTTCGGATAAAAATATTAATATCGGTGTTGCATATTTAAAACAATTAGCAAAAAGATTTGATAATCACCCTATTCTGATGGCCGCAGCTTATAATGCAGGGCCTAAACAAGTTAATAACTGGTTAAAGACCAACCCACCTAATGAAATGGACATTTGGATAGAAACCCTACCATGGCTTGAAACACGCAATTATCTAAAGAATATCATTGCTTTTTATGCTGTTTATCAATACCGCCTAAGAGAAAAACCAGATTTATCTCCATTTATGAAAACTTTTTTAAGTTAAACATGACATGAATAAATTCAATTTTATTCGTGTTCAGAATAGACAATTACTAGTCAAGCTGATAGTATTTTAAAATTGAACGCTCATTTTCAATACATGTCTCAAGGAGTACGGTGCCATAATGTCTTACAGTAAAAAATCATCCGCTGCAGCAAACAATGCTCCAATAAGAACTATAATGCCATGGATAATATGGGGCTTAAGCTGCATATTTTACTTTTATGAATGCTTATTACAGGTCTCCCCTAGTGTCATAAGCTCAGAATTAATGCGTGATTTCTCCGTAACTAGCCAAACACTTGGAGTTTTATCAGGAATTTATTTTTACTCTTATGCCGCTATGCAATTACCTGGCGGAATATTGATGGATAAATATGGTCCGAGACTTTTATTATCTCTTGCCACAGCAATTTGTGCTATTAGTACCATTGCATTTGGTCTTACAGAAAGTTATTTTATGGCCTGTGTAGCTCGCTTAATGATTGGCTATGGATCTGCATTTGCAGCCGTTGGCGCTATGAAGCTTGCTTCTAGTTGGTTCCCAGCCGAACGCTTTGCACTACTGACTGGCATAATGGTAACTATAGGTATGTTAGGTGCAATTGGAGGAGAGGCTCCTCTTGCTATGCTAGTTGATACCTATGGATGGCGACAAAGCATGGTAATCATGGGGTCTCTTGGTATTATTATTGCTGTATTAATTTTAGTAATTGTCAGAGATTTACCTAAAGATAATCATTCTAAAGATCATCTAGTTAACCATAAAGATGATGAGCCTTTATCAAAAAGTTTGCTTGTAATTGTAAAAAATAAACAATTATGGATGATATCAATATATGGTGGCTTAATGTATATGAGTACACCTATATTTTGTGGGTTGTGGGGCGTTCCATTTCTTATGTTTAAAATGCATATTGCCAAGGAAACTGCGGCTAATTACATTTCTTTTGTATTTATCGGTTGGGCCATTGCAAGCCCTTTATGGGGAATGTACTCTAACCGCATAGGACGGCGCAAACCACCACTTTATATTGGCAGTATTGGCGCTTTAATATGTAGTATAATCTTTATTTATGCCCCGATTAAATCAGGGTATATAATGGAGTTTTTTTTATTTGCTTTTGGTATATTCTCAGCAGGTTTTCTTCCTGCCTTTGCAGTAGCCAAAGAGCTTTGTAGCAAACGATTTGTGGCGACAGGTTTAAGCTTTATGAATATGATGAATATGATAGGAATCGCCGCAGGTCAACCTATTATTGGCTACATATTAGATAAGTTATGGCAAGGTGAAATTATAGATAAAGTTCGTGTATATCCAATGGAAGCATATCTTATTGCTTTATCGTTATTACCTATATGTATCTTTATTTCACTTATTATTCTGCCAAAAATTCGCGAAACATATTGCAAAAATATTTGGGATTAAAAAGGTAATTTACGTATTATGAAAAAAAAATTATATATTAAAACAAATGGTTGCCAAATGAATGAATATGATTCATCCAAAATGGCTGAAGTTTTATTGCATTCACACGGCCTAGAAAAAACAGACTCCCTTGAAGACGCTGATGTTGTTTTATTAAAGACCTGTTCAATTCGTGAAAAAGCCCAGGAAAAAGTTTTCTCACAACTGGGTCAATGGCGTGAATACAAAAAAAATAACCCGCATGTGATTATTGGTGTAGGTGGCTGTGTTGCTAGTCAAGAAGGTGGCGATATTTTAAAGCGTGCGCCTTATGTAGACTTGGTTTTTGGACCTCAAACCCTACATCGCTTACCTGCGATGCTGAACGAACGGATGGATACGCGTAAGCCAGTTGTTGATATTAGTTTTCCAGAAATTGAAAAATTTGATCATTTACCTGCTCCACGCGCCGAAGGACCTGTTGCTTTTGTCTCTATCATGGAAGGATGCAGTAAATATTGCAGTTATTGCGTTGTGCCTTACACCCGTGGCGAAGAAATTAGCCGCCCTTTTGATGATGTGCTAGCTGAATGCTTCCAATTAGCAGAACAAGGTGTTAGAGAAATTAATTTATTGGGCCAGAATGTTAATGATTACCGTGGTCCCATGCACAATGGTGAAATTGCTGATTTGGCTTTACTTATTCATTACCTTGCTGCCATTAAAGGGATCGGTAGGATTCGATTTACGACCTCACATCCTTTGGCATTCTCAGACAATTTAATCAATGCTTATGCTGAAGTTCCTGAATTGGCTAATCATTTACACTTGCCAGTGCAAAGTGGATCCGATCGTATTCTGGCCATGATGAAACGAGGTTACACTGCTTTAGAATTTAAATCTAAAATTCGAAAACTACGTAAAATTAGACCCGATATTCGCTTATCAACTGATATTATTGTGGGTTTTCCTGGTGAAACCGATCAAGAATTTCAGGAGACCATGGATCTCGTTTATGAAATGGGGTTTGACACGTCTTT
>CAMDMN010000186.1 GCA_945901965.1 Legionella genomosp. 1
CTAAATTTAGATTTAAATATTTTAATTTATAGATTAAATCTAAGGCTTCTTTTGCTGACAGGTTGTCTGGTTCTATGTTTTCTAGCATTTGTAAAATAGGAGATATTTGTGGGTCATGTTGTTGGTTTGGAATCTCAACTTTAGGCAGATGTTTTATTTGTTGTAGATGTTCTTTGGCTATTATTAAGACATCTCTAGGGATACCGGCAAGAGCTGCTACTTCTAATCCATAACTTTGGCTCGCGTGTCCTGCTTCTATTTTATATAAAAATACTATACCACCATTTGCTAAAGAAGCTTGTAAATGTACATTGCGGATGCAGGGAAATTCTTCTGGTAGTGTTGTTAATTCAAAATAATGGGTTGAAAATAGCGTGTATGCTTTAACCTTATTCGTAAGATAAGCGCAGCATGCGTAAGCTAAGGCCATGCCATCGTAAGTACTTGTTCCTCGGCCAATTTCATCAATTAATACTAGGCTTTTATCGGTGGCTTGTCTTAAAATGTGGGCGGTTTCAGTCATTTCTACCATAAAAGTGGAACGTCCTGCAGCAAGATCATCCGATGCACCTATGCGGGTAAAAATTTTATCGATAGAGCCTATTACCGCAGCTTTTGCTGGGACAAAACTACCAATGTGTGCAAGGAGTACTATCAATGCTGTTTGGCGCATGTAAGTTGATTTTCCGCCCATATTAGGGCCTGTTATTAGGAGTACATGTTTATTAGGATAAAGGTTTAAATCATTAGCAATAAATTTCTCTTTTAAGACTTGTTCGATAACAGGGTGTCGACCGGCATGAATTTTAATTCCCGCTTCTTCAGAAAATTGAGGACAGTTCCAATTTAGACTTACCGCACGTTCTGCAAAATTAGTTAATACATCAAGTAAACTTAGCGCTTCAGCAATTTTGGCAAGATCTTTATTTGATTGATTAATTTCTTCTAATAAATTTTCATATAGCCATTTTTCTCGAGCTAAAGCTTTAACTTCCGCAGATAGTACTTTTTCTTCAAATTCCTTTAATTCAGGGGTAATATAGCGCTCGACATTTTTAAGTGTTTGTTTACGTTGATAATATAACGGTACATTTTCTGCTTGGTTGCGGGATAATTCTATATAATAGCCATGTACGCGATTAAAGCCGAATTTTAACGTTGAAAGGCCTGATTTTTCTTTTTCTAAGATCTCTAAGGCTAATAATTTTTCAGTAGCGTTATCACTAAGATCGCGTAACTCATCAAGTTCCTCATCAAATCCTCTAGCAATCACACCGCCATCACGAATTAGTACTGGAGGATTATCGATTATGGCATTTGTTAATAAATTAGATAAAAGAGGAAGGGGAGTTATATCTTTTGTTAAGTCTTTAATTATAGATGATTCATTATTAATTAAAGCATGTTGAAATTGTGGTAGTAATCTAAGTGTTTGTCGCAATGCTACTAAATCTCGAGGGCGGGCTGATTTTAAAGCTACGCGGGTGATTATTCTTTGGACATCAGATATTTGCTGAAGAAGAGTATGTAGATCCCTTGTTAATTCTTTTTCTATTAGAGCTTTAATTGCCATTTGGCGGTTAGTAATAGATGATTTATTTATAAGAGGCCTGCCTATCCAGCGTTTTAAAAGTCTGCTGCCCATGGCCGATGCAGTATGGTCAAGTAGAGATAATAAACTAAAATCATGATTGCCAAAATTTGATTCAAATAATTCTAAATGACGCTGAGTTGCTACATCTAATTGTAAATAGTCATGACTTTTTTCAAGAGTAAAATTGCTTAAATGTGGGAGAGCTTGGCGTTGCGTAATTTGTAAATATGCTAATAAAGCACCTGCCGCATGGCATGCAAGTTGATAATCTTTTCCCCCAAAGGCAGATAAATCATTAACTTTAAATTGTTCACACAAGCTTAAACTTGCCTTTTTTAAGTCAAATTCCCATGCAGGACGAGTTTTAATTATTAGTGGATTTTGTATTAGATCATTTGGAAATGATTCAGGTAACAAAATTTCTTGAGGATTTAGGCGAGTAATTTCGGCTTTAAGATAGGATTCATCATCAATTGGAAGTAAATGAAATCGGCCAACAGATAAATCAACAAAAGCAAGACCAAATTTATGATTGGATTTATATATAGCAAGTAAAATACTATCACGCTTGGCATCAAGTAATGCTTCATCTGTAACAGTCCCTGGCGTAAGAATTCGCATTACTTGTCTTTCAACAGGTCCTTTAGATGTAGCCGGATCACCTATTTGCTCACAGATTGCAACAGATTCTCCTTTTTTTAATAAGCGTGCAAGATAATTTTCAACAGCATGATAAGGGACCCCAGCCATAGGTATTGGTTTACCAGAAGATTGGCCACGATGGGTTAAGGTGATATCAAGTAAATTAGCTGCGCGTTGTGCATCTTCAAAAAAAAGTTCGTAGAAATCTCCCATGCGATAAAATAAAAGCATGTTATTATGTTCTGACTTAATGCGAAGATATTGTTGCATCATGGGGGTGTGTTGATTATGCATAACATATTCCTTGAGCTTTAATTTTTATGACTAAGATATGGTCATGTATATGCATCAAAATTGCAAGTTACTAATAAAATAAATAAATTTTATACTTATTTTTGATAATTCCTTCACTTAATCTAAATATTTGCTAGACTAATAATAGCTCTTAACATTTCTTTTGTTGATCTTTTGTATTATATTAGCGGAATGTTGATAGCCGTGACGGTATTAATAATAAAAACAATGACGGAGAATGGTATGAAAAATTTAATAGCAATGATAATGGCTGGCGTAATGGCATTATTAGTAACTTCTTGTGGTAAACCTGAAGCACCTAAGCCTGAAGCAGCATCTGCAACAGCTACAGTTGAAGCTCCAGCTCCAGCAGCTCCAGCTCCTACTGCAGAACCTACTGATAAAGCAGCTCAAGGCGCTACTGGCCAAGAGTAATTTTTTAAGTAGTAATTAGTAAGAAAAAGCCCCGTATATTTACGGGGCTTTTTTTTGTTCAGATTTGGAGATTGCGCATAAAATTTCACATTCTATCAATATAAAAAAATAAAATTATCAATATATTTAGATGGTATTTAGTGAGGGTTGATCATTTTCCTTTAGTTCATCTATTAATTGCATAATGGAATAGCACAAAGGTTCAGTGCCTTCTTTTTTAATTGCAGAGATAGTAAAGTATTTATCTTTCCACTTTAATCCTTTGATTATTCGATTTATTGCTTTTTCGCGGGCTTTAAGATCGGGTAACATATCTATTTTATTAAATACTATCCATCGTGGTTTATTAAGTAATTCAGGGTTATAAGCACCTAATTCGTTGATAATAACTTTTGCAGATTCTAATGGATCACTGCCATCAAGTGGGGCTATGTCAATAATATGTAATAAGATACATGTGCGAGATAAATGTTTAAGAAATCTATGTCCAAGACCCGCACCCGTTGATGCTCCTTCAATAAGGCCTGGAATGTCTGCCATTACAAAGCTCTTGTGATTAGCCACACTAATTACCCCAAGTCCTGGGTGAAGTGTTGTAAATGGATAGTCTGCTACTTTTGGTTTAGCACTTGAGACCGCTCGAATTAATGTTGATTTTCCAGCATTTGGTAAGCCAAGCAAGCCTACGTCAGCTAAAACTCGTAATTCTAGGCGCAAATGGCGCGATTCACCTGCGCTGCCTTGGCTTGTTTGGCGTGGTGCGCGGTTGACACTAGATTTATAACGAGTATTGCCAAGGCCATGAAAGCCTCCTTGAGCAATTAAGAGTTGATCATTTTCATGCTTTATATCACCTAATAATTCATTAGAATCGACATCGTATACCATGGTACCTACAGGTACGTGAATAAATAAATCATCACCTTTTTTTCCGGTGCAATTGCCACCCATGCCACATTGGCCATTTAAAGCTTTGTAGTTGCGTTTATAGCGAAAGTCTATAAGTGTGTTAAGACCTTTATCAGCTATTAAGAAAATTGAACCACCATCGCCGCCATCGCCACCATCAGGGCCGCCAAATGGAATAAATTTTTCCCGTCTAAAGCTTAAGCACCCATGGCCACCTTTGCCAGCTTCTACTTTAATTATAGATTCATCAACAAATTTCATAATTTTATATCATCTTAAATAAAAAAAGCCCCGATAGGAGGGGCAGTTTGCATTGCTGCTTTTTTAGAGGTTAAATAGTAGTTATACCCGCCTATGCAGAAATAACTACTATTCTTCTTTCTTAACCTTCTTGTTGTTGTTTAACAACAGCAGGAGCAATCATTACAAATTTACGATTCTTAATGCCTTGAGTTTTAAACGTAACAATACCTGCAACACGTGCAAATAAAGTATGATCACGTCCTAAACCTACGCCTTCACCAGCATGAAAACGTGTTCCACGTTGACGAACAATAATTTCACCAGCATTTACTAATTGGCCACCAAACCTCTTAACACCAAGATATTTTGGATTCGAGTCGCGACCGTTACGTGTACTACCACCTGCTTTTTTATGAGCCATTGCTATACCCTCTTTTTACTCTTAACCGATTGCGGTAATTTTTACCTGTGTGTAATTTTGTCGATGTCCCATTTGTTTCATATGGTGTTTACGACGTCTAAATTTAATAATTTTAATTTTTTTATGACGGCCATGCTCAATAATCTCAGCTGTAACCTTAGCTTTAGCAATAAAAGGTGTGCCGCAAGTTACTTTATCATCTTTGCAAAGCATCAATACTTCAGCGAAGTCATAAGTACTGCCAACCTCTGCTATAAGTGTTTCTAGCTTAAGTACATCACCTTCTTTTACGCGGTATTGCTTACCGCCAGTTTTTATTACCGCATACATAATTTAATCTCCAACTCTTTTAGCTTAAGCTTTATGGTTTAACAAAGTCGCATATTCTATTAAATATCAGCGAATACTTCAAGTTGAATTTAATTTAATGTACAATGCGGCTTCCTTTACGGATAATTTCGTATAAATTAT
>CAMDMN010000187.1 GCA_945901965.1 Legionella genomosp. 1
GTTTTGCCTCACCGAATTCAATTAAGTCATCTGCTGTCAGTTGGTGAGCCTCTTCGGCAAATTGTTCAATCTTTACTTTTGCAATGCCATCCAGGCAGTGCATGACGTTTCCAAAGGACAATAGCCACTGAAAGTGACCTAAAAATTTCTGAAATTTTTTGATGCTTGGGCGTTTCGGCTGGTTTTTTAATTGATTAAACAAGGTGCGCTGGGTTCCATCTTGTAGTTTTAACAAGTTACTAAATATTTCAGATTGATCTGAGGCTAGTATCCTTTCCATGGTTTCACGAAATATCTTATTGTTAACGCTATGGCGAGTATGGCGGACAATACGACTGAGCCTATAAAAACTGGGCAGTTCATAACGGGCCTCGGGGAGTAACGGAACAACCAACCCACTTAAGATAAATTATTATTATAAAACAGGAAGTTATAAACATTAAAATTTATGCTATATAAGCATGTGGAAGAAATAAAATCACTATTTATGACTCATGCATGATCAACTCAAAAGAATTTTATTCAATTTTACAGCTTAAGTGAGTTGGTTGTTCCGTTACTCCCCGAGGCCCAAATTGAACGCATAAAAAAAATACGTGAAAACACCACGCATCTTATTACCATTGGCGCTTGTGCAACGGCGGGTGGCATCCAAGCATTGCGAAATGCAGCGAACCATCAAGAATGGATGACCAGTATTTATGCGGCCCCAAAAACCATTGAAACATTAGCAACATCAACCGCAATTGCAAACCACGTCAAGGTTGATTGGGAGTTATGGGGATGCCCTGTTAACACACATCAAGTGTTGAGTACCGTACGCTCATTATTATTCGGTGCCGCACCAACTATAAAACGAGATGCGGTCTGCTTTGAATGCAAACGACAAGGGCATGTCTGTGTTGTGGTAACCAAAAAAGAGCCCTGCATGGGCCCTGTCACTCAAACAGGATGCGGTGCATTATGTCCAAGCGTGGGTCGAGCCTGTTATGCGTGTTATGGCCCATCAGAAAATCCAAACACACATGCATTAGGCATGCATTTCAAACACAATGGCCTGAGTGATGACGCCATTGCAAACCGATTTTTACACATTAACAATCAAGCCCCTGCCTTTAATCAAGCCGGTACTTATTTTAAAGGAATAAAAATTGTCAAAGCATAAAACATCAACTATTCTTGTTCCCATTCTTGCCCGCGTGGAAGGTGAAGGCGCCCTTGAGATCCGCATTCGTGACCAAAAAATTCAGTCATTACAGTTGAAAATTTATGAGCCACCCCGTTTGTTTGAAAAATTCCTCGAAGGACGTTCATATAACGAAGTGTTAGATATGGTCGCGCGAATTTGCGGGATCTGTCCTGTTGCCTATCAAATGAGTGCTACACATGCGATTGAACAGTGTTTTGGTGTAATACCAACCCCATGGGTTCGCGACATGCGGCGTTTGTTTTATTGCGGTGAATGGCTTGAGAGTCACAGTTTACATATCCATTTTTTAGCAGCCCCTGATTTTTTAGGCTTCAAGTCAGCACCTGACATGGCAAAAACATACCCGGATGAAGTACGTCGTGGCTTACGCTTACAAGCGTTAGGCAATGAGCTGATTCGCTTCTTGGGTGGCCGTTCCGTGCATCCCGTTGGTGCTTGCATTGGCGGTTTTTATAAAGCCCCCAATATAGCACAGACCAAAGCGCTACTTGAACGTGTTTCAGCGCACGTAGATGATTGTGAGGCATTGTTACAATGGGTGGCCTTGCTACCACTTCCTGATAACACGCATGATTTTACGTGTGTCTCATTACGTCATCCCAATGAATACCCCATGAATGAAGGTCAAATTGTGTCTGATCAGGGATTGGCGATTACAATCGATTGCTTTGATGATTATTTCAAAGAATTTCAGGTGCCCTATTCCAACGCGCTACATTGTCTACTGCAAAACAAACCTTATTTGGTTGGCCCTCTCGCGCGTGTCAATCTTAATTATGACAGGCTGCCATCACCCATCATGGATAGTTTAAGTCGTATCAACATCCATTTCCCCAGTAAAAACATGGTTCACAGTATCATTGCTCGCGCGGTAGAGGTTTATTATTGTGTATTGGAAGCACAACGAATTTTAGAAGCTTATGTGTATCCAGAAGCATCTTTTCCAATCATTCAGCCATCTTCAGGTATTGGCTTTGGTTGTACCGAAGCACCACGAGGTTTATTATGGCAACGTTATGAATTAGATGCGCAAGGTCTTGTTAAATCAGCGCGTATTGTCCCTCCAACCAGTCAAAATCAGGCACGCATAGAAGACGACCTGCGTATTTCATTGCAGCAATTCGGATTAAACAAGCCTGATGATGAATTGCGCGCTTATAGTGAAATGATTATCCGAAATTACGACCCTTGTATTTCATGTTCAACACATTTCTTAACCATGACGGTACAACGCACATGAGTGAGCTACGTGTTCTTGGTATTGGTTCACCCTTTGGTGATGACCAATTAGGATGGGAAGTCGTTAAATTATTGGAACAATTCCCAGATCTTAATCCATTCATTCCAAGTCAATTACAATTAATTTACTGCGATAGGCCGGGTTTGTATTTATTAGAGTTGATGCGAGGTGCAAATACCGTATTTTTAATTGATGCAGTCAAAACAGGTAGTGTGTGTGGCACACTGCATCGTTTTAAAAACCAGGAGATTGAAGCGGTTAACAGTCCACTATCAAGCCATGCATTAGGCGTTGCGTACGCTATAAAAATGGGTCGTGCTCTGGATGAATTACCACCAAACGTCATTCTGTATGGTATAGAAATCGGTGATATTTACTACCAGTCTAGTCTTGCGGAGCCAATTATGAAAGCAGTTAAAGTGCTATCCAAACAAATAAAGGACGATATCTTCCAATGGCTTCATGCAAACACTCGATAAGTTCACTCTAGTCCAATTACGAACTTAATCACCGCTTGCCCAACTTATGGCTCCGCCAATTGCCCCACCAATGCCACCTGCAATTGTGCCACCAATCGTTCCAGGAATAACGCCAACACCAGCACCACCGACTGCGCCACCTACAGCTCCTGTCACAGCTCCGACGCTTGCCCCGGTTATTGCGCCATTAACAATGCTTCCTATCAGATTACGCGAAGGATTCTTCAGCGCTTGAACACATTGAGCAACTTCTTCTGGCGATGGCATTTGGTTTTTGCTCAGTAAGTTATCTAATACGAGCGTTGATTGGCTTTCAAATCTGCTTGATGTGAATTTTCCTTTCAGTTCAGGCAAGTTTAAATTTTCTAAAAAAGCTAAAAACTCTTGAGTGTTTTTACATTGCCCCACTTTTTTTAAAGAGTCCTCGGAAAAAGCCTTGGTAATACTTTGTTCACTAAGCGATTTTGAAACACCTGCTATGAGACGCATAAAATCAGCCGTACCTTTGTAATAATTCATAATAGATTCCTTTCTTCAATATAAATGGTTGCTTTTAATCCACTGTATTATCAAGTTTACTGGTGATTCTTAATAATATCTATTCAGGTTTACCTTATCTTGTCCACCTAGTTCAACAACGACGGCCAGAGCAGCCCTTGGGATTTCAATATTAGATTATTGCTATTGCTGAAGATTTTTTCTAGAAAACCAGAGCCGTCGCAACCAAAATGCAGCATTCACAAGCAAAATAAGCACTGGGACTTCAACAAGTGGTCCAATGACCGTTGTAAAGGCAATGGCAGAATTCAGTCCAAAGGTGGCGATTGCTACAGCAATTGCCAATTCAAAATTATTACTGGCTGCGGTAAATGATGCTGCTGTTGTCTTTTCATAACTAGCGCCAATAAGCTTTCCCATCGCAAAACTGACGAAAAACATCACCACAAAATAAATGGCCAATGGAATGGCAATACGAATGACATCTAGTGGAAGTTGCAACACCATAGCGCCTTTTAAAGAAAACATCGCAAGAATTGTAAACAACAAGGCAATCAAGGTTATGGGAGAAATTTTTGGTAAGTAATTGGTTTCATACCAAGTTAACCCTTTTCTTTTTATCAACACAAAACGAGTCAGAAATCCTGCGAAAAAGGGTATGCCCAGATAAATAAAAACGCTTTCGGCAATCGTCATAAAATTGATGTGAACTATTTGCCCTCTCATGCCAACAAGAGGTGGCAGGACTGTTAAAAAAAACCAGGCATAAACACTGAAAAAAAGCAGTTGAAAAATACTGTTAAATGCCACTAAGGCTGCAACATACTGATTGTCCCCTTCTGCCAACTGATTCCAGACAATTACCATGGCAATACAGCGTGCTAGCCCAATAAGAATAAGCCCAGTCATGTATTCGGGATACCCATGTAAAAACAAAACGGCGAGACCAAACATGAGAAATGGACCTATAAACCAGTTTTGAATCAAGGACAACAGGAGAATTCGCCAGTCTTTAAATATCAGTGGTAATTCTTCATATTTTACTCGGGCCAATGGAGGATACATCATTAAAATCAGACCAATCGCAATAGGAATATTGGTGGAACCAATGGATAGTGAGTTTAAAAATTGCGGTGTGCTGGTAAAGAATGAACCAATAATGACACCTGCAGCCATCGTCATGAAGATCCATAGGGTTAAATATCGATCAAAAAATGAAAGACGACGCGTGCTGCATGTGGACATGATACAACTCCTGTTCTACTCGTAGCTTAAGTTGAGTTATTCTTGTGGCGTATCAGATTTCTGTTTATATGCCGCATTTTCTGGGATATCAGTAGCTGAATAGACGCTAATTATTTTGAATGGTTTGTTTATATTGAGATTAATAAAATTATGAGGAACCCCCTGAGGGATAAAAATCATATCACCTACTGTAACCGTTGAGTTTTTGCCATTAAGGACAGATTTAGCTTGCCCTTCAACAACAAATATCACTTGATCAAATTGATGTGTTTCGATCCCGATTTCATTGTTGGGGTTGGTTTTAGGGGTGATATTCATGAAAACAACTTGGGCATCT
>CAMDMN010000188.1 GCA_945901965.1 Legionella genomosp. 1
ATTTGTTGCTCAATCAAGCGTTTTGTATCGAGGCTATTTTTAAAACTAAAACTCAAAACGTGCTATTCTATATTTGGTAAATTAAGCGCATTCTGGCGCTTTATGGGCGGATAGGTTGTTACAGCTACCTCTAACGGTCGTGGCTCGGATTCCGCTCACTTGCCAAGATAAAATTAACTTGTGGGGAACGCTATGGCTGCATCAAGGCTACATAAGCTAGACTTGGCTCAACCTACATCAAGATGACAAATTATTTGAATTCTCTTTTTTTGCCTCGGCTACTAAGAAATCTAAAATTTCAAATAACCTCTTTTCAGTTTTTGCCATTTGTAAGTCTGTTTTAAATTGATTATTAACAACAAAAGCAGGAACTGCGTTTATATGATTAGATGTCATTAATAAAATACCTGATTTAACTGACAAATCTATGCTAGGAGAATGATAAAAAGCAGATTTTGCCGTATCTTCATTTACGCCATGCTTTACAAAAAATTCAGTCATTGATTTGTCACTATTTAATTGCAACTTGTCATTAATTATTGCTTTAAATAATTCAGGTTGCATAGTTTGACTTATATTTAAAGCTTTAGCAGCATAATATGCTTTAGCGTAGTATTCCCAATTTTTATTAAAAACAACAGGAACTTCCTTTAAATAAATTTTTGCTTCATTTGCTTTAACCCAATTAGCAAATGGCTCTTGAATCTTAAAACACCAAGGACAACCAAAACTAAAAAATTCAGCAACAAGAACTTTGCCTTTAACCTCATTTACCGTTTGATTAGATTTAATAACTTCATAATCTTTTCCCACAACAAAATCTGCCCCTAAACTAATAGAAGACGTAACAAATAAAATTACAGCAATTAAATATTTTACCATTTGATTCACCTGGATTTTTTAAGTCGAATAGATGCAACAAGTTAACATCCACGATGATGACTTTCAAGTCAAACATTAAAAAGATGGCTAGGAATATCCTAAAAAATCATCCTAATATAACCCCGCAATATAATTAGCAACAGCCTCCATATCTTCAATACTCATACGCGCACTAATATCGCGCATAATTGAATTTAGATCGTTTTTTCGTTTGCCTTCTTTAAAATCTTGTAATTGCTGAATGGTATAAGCCGCGTGCTGCCCTGAAATACTTGGAAATCCTGCTTGTGCATTTCCTGTGCCTTTTGGCCCGTGACAGGCAATACAAGCAGTAATATGTTTATTAAAATCACCCCCGCGGTACAATTGCTCACCACGATTTAAATATTTTTTAGGAGTAATTCCTGATGGAATAGGTTGTCTTTCATAAAAAACTGCTAAATCTTCCATGTCTTGCTCAGTTAAATTAGCGACCATTGGAGACATAGTTGGGGCTGAGCGCGTTAGATTATGCTTAAAATCATTTAATTGTTTAACTAAATAACCAGCATGTTGGCCGGCAAGATTTGGCCAAAGGGGGTTGATGCTCACTCCATCTTGACCATGGCAAGCAGCACAAACAATAGATTTTTCTTTACCAGCATTGAATATACCTGCAGCGTTTGATATAGAGGATAAGCAAATAACCAGAATAAATATAATTTTTTTCATCACTGTCTCACAAAGAAAAGACTTACAAAAAACCAGAGTTAGATCGTAAGCTCTATTAATGGTACACTTATTGGCTAAAAATTACATGAAAAAATAAATACTATGTTAACAAATCCTTATTCACAAGCTACGTTTTTAAAATCAGCGGCCAATGCTAAACAGCTACCAGAAGATATTGGCTATGAAGTAGCCTTTGCGGGTCGTTCTAATGCTGGCAAATCCAGTGCATTAAATTGCTTAACTGGCATTCGCCAATTAGCTCGGACCTCTAAAACTCCAGGGCGAACACAATTAATAAATGTATTTACCTTAAATGATCCTTCAAAACGACTGATAGATTTACCAGGATATGGATATGCTAAGGTAGCCTTGCAAGTAAAGCGTGATTGGCAAATAAATCTAGCTAATTACCTAGAAGTTAGACAAAGCCTTAAAGGCCTAATCTTACTCATGGATATTCGCCATCCTTTAAAAGAACTAGATCAGTCCATGGTTAATTGGGCCTTATCACGTGAATTACCCGTGCATATTCTTTTAACCAAATCTGATAAATTAAGTCGCGGCCAAGCAAAAAGCACGCTTTTACAAATCCGTAAATATTATGAATTAATGGAAGGATTACTATCTGTGCAGTGTTTTTCCTCATTAAAAAAAGAGGGGGTTGAAGAGCTTATTATAGTAATGAATAAATGGCTTAAGTTAACTTAAAAAAACTTAAGCAATAGCTTTAATAATCGCAGAAAAATCCAACCCGCCAAAACCTAGATCGCTAAATTGTTGATACAGTTCTGCAGCATGTTTGCCTAAAGGAGTTTCAACCCCAACCGTAGTAGCTGAATCTTGGCTTAGCTTTAAATCTTTAAGCATCATCGCGGCAGTAAATCCAGGTTTATAATTATTATTAGCAGGAACTTCTGCTAAAATATTTGGAAGAGGGACATAGTTTGACATAGACCAGCATTGGCCTGATGAATTAGTTACAACTTCATGTAATTTTTGTGGGGTTAAACCTAAGTGCTCGGCTAAAGTAAATGCTTCACATACACCAATCATTGAAATACCTAAGAGCATATTATTACAAATTTTTGCAGCTTGCCCACTTGCAGCATCGCCGGTGTGAATTATTTTTTTTGCTAAATCACTAAGAATAATTTCCGCCCTTGTAAAAGCATCTTTTGTTCCACCAACCATAAAGGTAAGTTTTGCCAGCTTGGCTCCTAAAACACCACCAGATACTGGCGCATCGACTGCGATAAGATTTAATTTTTCCGCGGCCTCATGGATTATGCGCGAGTTTGGCACGTCAATTGATGAACAATCAATAATTAAGGTGTCAGGCTTTGCAATTGCTAATAATCCATCATCGCCAAGGTATACTTTCTTTGCTTGCTCACCTGTTTGTAACATCGTAATAATAACATCTTGCAGACGCCCTGCATCTTGTAAATTTTGGGCTATTTGGCCTGATGCTTTAATAAATTTATCTTTAGCTTCATCTTGTAAATCATAACCGGTAACATAATGCCCTGCTTTAACCAAATTAATAGCCATTGGTAAGCCCATATTACCTAACCCCACAAAACCTATTTTTGCCATAATAATCTCTCTTAACGGTGAATTGGCATATTAAATGCACTTGTATTTAATTCAGTCGCCGGCCATTTGCACGTGATCGTTTTGAGCTTAGTATAAAAATGAATGCTCTCTAACCCATGCATATTGTTATCACCAAAAGAAGAGCGCTTCCAGCCGCCAAATGGATGGTTAGCAACAGGAACAGGTATTGGGATATTAATACCAACCATCCCTACTTGCACTCTTTCAGCATATTCACGCGCACTATAACCGTCTTTGGTAAAGATAGCCGTACCATTACCAAATTGATGGCGATTAACTAAATCTAATGCTGCTTCAAAATCTGCTACCGAAATAATTACTAATACCGGGCCAAAGATTTCATTTTTATAAATTGACATTGATTCAGTAACGTTATCAAAAAGACAGGGCCCTAGAAAATATCCGTTCTTATGTTCTTTATGTTTAAACTCACGTCCATCTATTAATAAATTTGCTCCTTCAGTTACACCTTGCTCGATAGCTGATAAGACCCGCAACCGATGAGCACTACTTATTAATGGACCCATATCACAAGACTTAACATCTCCCGCATCAATTTTAATAGCTTTTATTAATGGGATGAGTTTAGAAACTAGTGAATTTCGAGTCTTTTCTCCAACGACCACTACTACAGATAATGCCATACACCGCTCACCAGCCGCACCATATGATGCCCCGACAATGGCGTTAGCTGCGTGATCCAAATCAGCATCAGGCATAACAACACAATGATTTTTAGCGCCCCCAAAAGTATGCGCTCGCTTTCCATTGGCAATAGCTCTTTTATAAATAGATTCAGCAACAGGAGTTGAAGCCACTGCCGTAAATGCAGCAACATCTTTATTATCTAATAATTGATCGACTGTTGCTTTATCCCCATGAATACAATTAGCAACACCATCTGGTAAGCCTGCTTTTGTTAAAAGCTCTAATAATCGAATAGGTGCTGATGGGTTTTGTTCTGATGGTTTTAAAATAAAAGTATTACCACAGGCAATTGCCGGAATTATCATCCAAACAGGGACCATAACTGGAAAGTTAAATGGTGAAACGCCTGCGCATACTCCTATTGATTGGCGCTCTGTAAAACAATCAATTCTTGATGATACATTACTTGAAAAACTACCCTGTAATTGCGCGACTATACCACAATGAAATTCAACTAATTCAATTGCCCGAGCAACTGATCCTTTTGCATCGTCTATAGTTTTACCATGCTCGCGGGTTACAATACGCGCCAAGTCTAATTGGTATTTTTCTAGTAGTTCGCGAAATTTAAAAAGTATATTTGCTCTTTTGGTAGGAGGCTCTTGTGACCAAGAAAGCCATGCTTCTTTAGCGACAGCCACGGCTTTATCAGTGGTGGTAGAGCTTGCAAAGCCTACCTTGCCTATGATTTCACCAAGAGCGGGGTTATATATATCATGATGTTTTGTGGTCTTATCAGAGTAAGACTTACCTGCAATATAATGAGGCACCATATAAACCATATAACCTCCTGTTATCTATGATTATTTTTCAAAGGTAGTTAAAGTTACTTGATAACTACATGTGTCATCTTTAAATAAAGAACTAAGAATTTCAACTACCGCAATATTGGCATATTTTTCTGTTTTATTTAATGCGTCCTTAACTGCCTCATCTATGCACGAAATTGAATAACCAATTACATCTTTATTATTTTTTGCCATATTATTTTCCTTAATTTATGGTTCTGATGCAGAATAATTGTAAAAAATGTAGCCTTGATGCAGCCATATCATTACCCACAAGTTAATTTTATCTTGG
>CAMDMN010000189.1 GCA_945901965.1 Legionella genomosp. 1
TTGGCGCATCATCCTGATTGTCTAATAAATCTTCAGATGCAGGCAGGTGAGAGGCGAGTTGGGCTAAATCCATTTCTTCTTCCATGCCAAAGGCTGCATCTGAAATGGAAGATTGTGATTGGTAAGTAGCTGATAAATATTGCTGAAATTCGTAGGGATTAACCTCTTTCAAGCTAAAATCAGTTTGTAATAACCTTCTTACTTCTGCAAAAATTTGAAAAGTAGTATTAGCTAAATGATATAAAATAATAGTATTAGATTTATCCGTTGCACCGGCAATAACACCATTTTTTTTGGCAAATAAATATGGTAGATTAGGTTTTTTTTTAAGAGTTTCCATATTTTACTTTGTCGCTATATTATGTTGAATAATAGTCCTACTAAAAGGCTTAGGTAAGTTTGATAACTGCAATGGAGGAAGAACCGTCTTTTTATTTTGCGGGTTAAATTCCTGAGTACGTAACCAATCAAGCTGCGTTTGGCGTATATCATTATATTTACCACCAGTCATTTGGACATTATCTAACTCAGATTTTAAGATACAAGGGCGGATAAATACCATTAAGACTTTCTTTTCACGTAGGGTAGTATTATGCTGAAATAAGCGGCCAATACCTGGAATATTACCTAAAATTGGAGTGCCATTATTGTCATTGCCTAAGTTATCTTGTAATAAACCACCAAGAACAATTATGTCACCACTATCAACATGAACTGAAGTAACAATTGAGCTGATGTTAAAGGTAGGAGTAGTTCCTGGATCAATGGCGTTAGTTGTATCAAGAGTATCATTACCCTGATCAATTTGCATTTGAATCCCTTTAGCTTTAGTTATTTGCGGTCTTACATATAAATGCAGCGCCACATTAACGCGGTCAAAGGTAGTGTAAGGACTTGCATTTGTTGTTCCTCCAGCATTATTAGGGTAATTAGTCGAGGCCACAGATACTTGTTTCCCGATGAGAATTTTTGCCTGTCTATTATCTAATACTACAACCGAAGGTGTAGATAAAATATTAGCCCTATGTAAGCGCGCTAGGGCATAAATTTGAGCTTGAAATTGGGCAAGTGTAGTTTTTGAATTAAGAATTGCAAAGCCTGCACGGAATGAATCAGGTCCTTTAGTTTTTTGATTAATACTGCCCCATTCAATACCTAAGCTATTAAAATCATTTTCATTAATCTCAGCAACCATAGCTTCAATTAATATTTGCGCAGGTTTTATATCTATCCGACTAATTACTGTTTTAAGTATACGAATTAACGTAGATGGAGCATTAATAATAAGAGAATTAGTATTTGGCTCTGCAATAATTTGTACTGATGGTTTTGTAGTACCCTCATTTTGAGTTGAAGCACTAGTTGTATTTGGCATTGTTGCATTACCTGGAAGTGTTGATACATTTCCAGCTGATGAGTTATTAGGTGAGCTTGAGTTTGAGTCTGTGTTATTTACTAAGCTAGAATTAGGATTAGTACTATCTAATTGTGGTCTAGTTATAGTACCTATGGTTGTACCTACAGTACCACTAAAATTTGCTTGGGCAATACCTGCTAAAATAGGCACAATATCTTCAGCACGTAAATAATTTAAGTAAATAACTTGAGTGTTGCTATTAGAGCCATTTGGGTTATCTTTATCTAATTGTGCTATGAGCATGCGTAGTTTTATTCGCTCGGTTTTGCTACCACTTAAAAGTATGGCATTAGATCTATCATCTGCGGCTAAAGTTGTTTGATTATTGGGCGAAACACCAGGCTGTGGTTTTACTAATTCTTTTAAAGTATTAGCCACATCCATGGCTAAAGCATGCTTTAAATGGACCATATCAATTCCATTTGTAGTTGAGCTATCTACTTGTTTGATAATATTAGCTAGTTGTTTAATATTGCTAGCACGTCCTGATAAAATCAGCATATTCGAAGGAGAATAGGCTGATACATTAGACCATTGCGGCATAAGCGGGCGTAATACAGGTACTAATTGTTCCGCAGGTACATAATGCACTGGAATTACTTGCACCATCATATCATCACCAACAGGTGGATTTTTTGTAAGACTTAATAAATCAGGTGAAATTGTTTTTGCGTCGATATTAGGAATAATTTTAATAATTCCATCACTTGGAATAGCAGCATATCCAGATACTTGCAAGACTGAGAGAAAAACTTGATATAGTTCTTTATCGGACATAGGCTTAGTTGAAACAATTGATACTTTGCCTTGTACTCTAGGGTCAATAATAAAGTTTTTACCAGTTACCCGCGCAACTTCATCAATAACCGCACGAATATCGGCATTGCGTAAATTCCAAATTTTTTGAGGATTTAGCGGCATTATTTGACTTGTCTGTGGCTCATTACTAGTTACTAGGGTTTTACCTCTTAATTCTATAATTTTACTCTCAAGCTCGCGCGCTTTAGAATAGTCAGTTATTGGACCAATTTGTAAATGAAAATTATTTTTATCGGCAGAACGCTCAATATTTAAGGTTTCTTTTATAGATGAAGAAAGATTTTTTTGGATTTCTTGAGCTTCATTTTCTGATGTATATGAGCCAATCTGTAAAAGATAAGCAGGCTTGCCATCTAAAGGGATAACTTTAATATTAATTTCATCGGCATATAGCAGATTAGAGATTAACAACATCAAAATTAAAAAAAATTTTTGCATCCAAACAACCATAAAATTTTTAATTTTACCATGATATAGAAATTTAATCTTTTGCAATATAATTTTTCCTCGTTATATAAATTTAATTTATACAAAATTGCTAATCTATTCGTAACTTCTTAATAACTCCGGGAAATTACGTCATCCCGAACACCGTGAGGGATCTCCAAATGCAGGCACTGAGTATTCCCTCACGGTGTTCGGGATGACGTTTCTTAGGCTTATTGAGAAGTTACATCCATTCCATGCGTTGGCTTTATAGATTCGACTAAAGCCTCTTCGGTTGTGTCATCATTAGTAATTACTGCCCTTGTTGGGGCTTGAAAAAGCCCAGTTGTTGCGGCAGATATGCAAGCTACTGAACTTCTTTTTAGTTTTCTTGCTGCTATTTGATCTTCGACGCCAAGTATTAGACTTAGTAACGTTGAGTCAGGGCTTGCATGTGCTTTAAGTAACCTAATAATTTCAATAATTTCTTTATTATTATCAATGAGCAAGTCTATAAAAGCAGAGCATGAGGCCTCATTAAGCATAATTCGTTTCCAGGTTTTGTATGAAATGGCAGTGAAAATTAGGGGGAATTTTTTAATTAAATCTTTCGCTACCAAGCAACTTTCGGGGTTAGAAAACAATAAAGATAAAGGTGAGCATTTAGCTAAGGCTCCTGATTTAAGTTCTATTTCCCATGCCCTATTAGGAATGTTAGCTATAATTTCAGGGAAATTTTCAATAAGGTTTCTTAATAAAGTCCATCCATTTTGATCGGTACATAGCCAATAAAGCGGAGAGAGGAGGGTGGGTGATGGATGAATTGAGCTCACTGACGATAACCACCAGGCACTAAATGTAATTGCCGATATAATTGATGGTAATTCTTTAATAATTAAATTTAATATTGCAACCCCTTTAGTATCGGTTGTAAGTCTATAGAATGGAGATGATCCATCACCCGATGAATTTTTTACCCATTCACTGCTGGGAATTGATAATATAATATGAGGATGTTTACGAATCAGCAATTCTAATATTTCAAGACCTAAATTATCTGTAGATAAAAAAAACAAAGGTGAAAAACATAGGTTAGTTACCCACGCGCTTCCTGGAATTAAATTAATAGTATTAGGGCAGTTGTTTATAAATAGTTTAAATATGTTAATTCCTTCAGCATCTTTATATAGTTGGTAAAAGGTTGGCGGATGAAGCCACGCAGAGACAGGGATCCTTTCAGCAATAGTAGGGTATTTTTCAATTAATTTTTTAATGATTCCTTTACCAATACCTTCATTGGCAAAAAGCATATATAGTAAAGGTAATTCAGAGTTTTCACCGGATCTTGAATATTGATTCCATAGATCTGGAGGTATGCATTCAAGTAAGTCAAGACTCTCTTTATCAAGAATAGCGTTAAAAACCCTTCTACCAGCATCGGTAGAAACAAGCCAGTATAATAATGTTGTTTCTATATCATCAGGATTATTGATGCTCAATGATTCTTTTAACCATGATCTAACGTAAGGATGTTTTATGCAATCAGAGTTATCCTGCAGTTGTAATTTTAAGATAACAAATTTTTTCAAAGGTGGGAGTTTATCTTCTAGTTCAAGTTGCTGAATAACATCCAAAGATGGTAGCTGTGATTTTGCATCAGCTTTCGTTTCCAAAAATGCAGATGAAGACAGAGTAGTAGCTGAATCGTGAAAAAATCTTGGAGCTGACATTCTCGCACTTGAGCTTGTGTTTATTCTTATTGCCTCATCTATACGTAATATAATGTCATGTAAAGGTGAATCAGTTCTTAAGTGGGGTTTTAGTAGCATAAGAATTTCAAGTACTTCAGCTGGTATTTTTTCAACAATTGAATAAGAAACTCCTGTAGGAAATGTACCACTTATAATACGTATCCATGTTTCGCTTGGGATGGCAGTGAAAATTTCAGGAAAATTTATAATCAAATCTTTTAGAACGCTGCGACTGTTGTCGCTAACACTGATTAGAAAATAAAGAGGGGACGTTTTACTCATTTTAGTCATAATTCTAGTTTCTGCTTGTAATGACCATAAACTAGAGGGAATCCTGGATATAATTGTAGGACAATGTTTAATAATGAGCCTTAATGCATCAAACCCAGTGCTATCAAAAGTTAGCCATAACAAGGGGGAGGTAGATACATCAGTTGGGAGGGCAGGTCCCCATGTACTAACTGGAATATCCTCTATAAGCTTAGGAAACTTATTAATGAGCATTCCAAGTATTTCCCGTCCTTTAGGCTTTACTGAAAGTCCATACAAAGGAGATCCAGT
>CAMDMN010000190.1 GCA_945901965.1 Legionella genomosp. 1
TAAAAATATTTTAATGATAGGGCCTACTGGTGTTGGAAAGACAGAAATTGCAAGACGACTTGCAAAATTGGCTGAAGCACCATTTATTAAGGTTGAAGCAACTAAATTTACAGAAATTGGCTATGTTGGGCGTGATGTTGATTCGATAATTCGCGATCTTGCAGATATGGCGATTAAACAGGCGAGAGAGATTGCGGTTAAGAAGGTTCAGAGTTCTGCTGAAGATGCTGCTGAAGATCGGATTTTAGATGTTTTATTACCTAAAGCACGAGGGACTGCTACTGAAGAGAAAGAATCATCAACTCGCCAAGTTTTTCGTAAACAATTGCGTGAAGGTTTGCTTGATGATAATGAAATTGAAATAGAAGTAGCAGTGGCTCCGGTTGGTGTTGAGATTATGTCACCGCCTGGAATGGAAGAAATGACAAACCAATTGCAAGCAATGTTTCAACAAGTAGGTTCTACGCGGACCAAGACTCGTAAACTTACAATTAAGAAAGCAATGAAGATTCTTTGTGAAGAGGAGGCGACAAAGCTTATTAATGAAGATGATATTAAAATAAAGGCGATTGAGTCTGTTGAGCAAAATGGTATCGTATTTATTGATGAAATTGATAAGGTAGCTAAGCGTTCTGAGCAGGGAGGGGATGTTTCACGTGAGGGTGTGCAACGTGATTTATTGCCATTAGTCGAGGGAACTACAGTATCTACAAAATATGGGATGATTAAATCAGATCATATTTTATTTATCGCCTCAGGTGCTTTTCATGTAGCCAAGCCTTCTGATTTAATTGCAGAGTTACAGGGTAGATTACCTATTAGAGTTGAGCTTTCAGCATTAACTGTTGAAGATTTCGTTCGTATTTTAACTGAGCCAAATTCTTCTTTAACCGAGCAATATGTTGCATTGATGGCAACCGAAGGTTTGATTTTAAATTTTGACGAGAGTGGTGTTCGCAGGATTGCTGAAGTTGCTTGGCAGGTTAATGAACGTACGGAAAATATTGGTGCAAGGCGTTTATATACAGTCATGGAGCGTTTACTAGAAGTAGTTTCATTTGAAGCTACTGATAAATCTGGCGAAAAAGTTAATATTGATGCTACATATGTTCAAGATCATTTAGGAAAATTAGTAGCTGACGAAGATTTAGCACGTTATATTTTATAATATTAGGTGGTTTAGGTGTAGCCTTGATGGAGCGCATCGTAATCAAGGTTTCCGGTGCCGCAATCTATATAACACCTTGATTACGATGCGCTCCGCGACCGTAAGGAAGCGGAAATTTACACCAGAGCATATATAAAATTAGGAGAAAAAGTGACAAAGCCATATATTCTAGTCCTTTACTATTCCCGCAGCGGCTCAGTAAAACAGCTCGCACAATATATTGCTCGAGGCATCGCAAATATTGAAGGTATTGATGCCAGAATTAGAACAGTTCCCCCAGTTTCAACTACTTGTGAAGCTGTAGATAAAGCCATTCCTGATGAAGGTGCTCCTTATGTTTCTTTAGAGGATTTACGTGATTGCGCAGGCCTTGCTTTAGGCAGCCCCACACGCTTTGGTAATATGGCCGCACCTTTAAAATATTTTCTTGATGGTACTTCTTCTCTATGGCTTTCAGGAAGTTTAATTGATAAGCCTGCTTCAGTATTTTCATCAACGTCTTCAATGCATGGCGGCCAAGAAACTACTTTAATTAGTATGATGCTGCCATTATTGCATCATGGAATGATATTTTTAGGCTTACCTTATAATGAGAGTGCATTAAATACGACTAAAACTGGTGGAACTCCTTATGGCGTTACCCATGTTGCAGGTCTTAATAACGATATTACGTTAAGTGATGAAGAGATAATTTTAGCGAAACATCAAGGTGAAAGGTTAGCACGAGTTGCATTACAACTCATTAGGCCAAAGTAGCCTGGTTGCTCGCAACCGTGTTGTGTGGAATCCAGGTTGCGAGCAACCAGGCAACAATTTAATTTAAAGAGAGAACAAGTGAAAGTCATAAGTTTTAATGCAAATGGAATTCGTGCGGCAGGTAGACGTGGATTTTTTGAATGGCTAGAGACTACGGATGCCGATTTTGTTTGTATCCAGGAAACAAAAGCGCAAATTGATCAACTTCAAGCTGAAGAACTATACTTCCCCAAAAATTATCATTGTGAATATTATGATGCTCAAAAAAAAGGCTATAGCGGTGTTGCAATTTATGCACGTAAAAAGCCAAATCGCGTTGTAAAGGGGATAGGCTATAATTATTGTGATGATGAAGGGCGTTATATTCAATTTGATTATCCTAATTTATCTGTGGTTTCACTTTATTTGCCATCAGGAACAAGTGGCGATGGGCGTCAAGAAGTTAAATACGATTTTTTAGATCGCTTTGCTGAGCATTTAATTGCATTAAAAGCTGAGGGGCGTGAGTTAATTATTTGTGGTGATTATAATATCGCTCATAAAAAAATTGATCTTAAAAATTGGCGTAGCAACCAAAAAAATTCAGGATTTTTGCCTGAAGAGCGCGCATGGTTAGATAAACTTTTTGGTGATCTGGGCTTTATCGACGCATTTCGTGAGCGCAATAAGGAAGAAGAGCAGTATACTTGGTGGTCTTATCGTCGTAAGTCTTGGGAAGCTAATGTAGGTTGGCGTATTGATTATCAGGTAATTACTCCAGGTTTAGTTGATAGTGTTGACGAAGTCGGCGTATTTCGTGATATTCAGTTTTCTGATCATGCTCCATTACATATTAAATATAATGGAGAATGGTGTGCTTAAACTAGGTTGCTGGAATGTTAATTCATTGAAAGTAAGATTAGATCAAGTCTTAGCTTGGCTAGAATCAGCAAAGGTAGATGTAATAGCCTTACAAGAAACTAAATTAATAGATGAAAATTTCCCTGTAGAAGTCTTTATCGAAAAAGGATTTCATGTGGCGTTTTCTGGACAGAAGACATATAACGGTGTTGCAATTATTAGTAGATATCCTATTAGTGAAATTCAAAAAGATATTCCTGACTTAAATGATCCTGAGCGGCGCATAATAGCTGCAACCATAGAAGGAATTAGGTTAATTAATCTTTATGTTCCCAATGGTATGGCATTGTCTTCAGATAAATATGCTTATAAATTAATGTGGTTAGAAAAGGTAATTTCTTTTACAAAAGCGCAATTAAATGACTATGAAAAAGTAGCGGTAGTTGGTGATTTTAATATAGCACCCGAAGACATCGATGTGCATGAGCCTAGTCTTTGGCAAGATGGTATTTTAGTTAGTGATAAAGAGCGTAAGGCCTTTTTTGAATTTTTATCACTAGGCCTTAAAGATAGTTTTCGCACATTGTCAAAAGATACGCAAAAATTTAGTTGGTGGGATTATCGCGCCGCTTCATTTAGGCGCGGCCGAGGATTACGAATCGATCATATCCTCCTGAATGAAGCACTGATGAATAAATGCATAGAATCTGATATAGACATTGAACCTCGTCGTGATGAACGCCCATCTGATCATGCTCCGGTTTGGGTAACTTTAGATATTTAGCTTAGATAATTGCTAACATATTTGCTGTAAATTTAATTTTCTGTTATTCTTTCGGGCTGTTTTGGGTTTATATAGAACATGGTGCATGACTATAGTTCTGGCGGCGATGTTTATTATACAAATTAAAGAGAGTTTATTATGAAACAAGCGATTCACCCTGATTATAAAGTTATTAAAGTTACTTGCAGCTGCGGTCATGTATTTGAGACTAGCTCTACATTATGTAATGCTTTAAGCATAGAAGTTTGTGCAAATTGTCATCCTTTTTACACTGGTAAACAAAAATTAGTGGATACTGGTGGTCGTGTACAGAAATTCCGTGATCGTTATAAGACTCGCGGTGAAAATCAAGCTGGGGCATAATTAATAATTTGTTATTAAATACATAGAATTAAGTTAGGGCGCTTTAATTATGCGCCTTTTCTTTTCAAAATGTCTGTTCAGTAGATGTTTTTTTCTATATGCTTTTTATTTGGCTTAAAATTTATTTAATTAGGATACATATTTTGAATGACGATTCTTTAATAGAGCGCGCATTAAACTATCACGAATTTCCAAAGCCTGGAAAACTTGCGGTACTTGTTACAAAGCCTACATCTTCACAAGATGATTTATCTCTTGCATATACTCCAGGGGTAGCCGTTCCAGTACTTGCCATTGCTAAAAATCCTGAAGATGCTTATCGATACACTGCTAAAGGTAATTTGATTGCAGTTATGACTAATGGCACTGCAGTATTAGGCTTAGGCGACGTTGGTCCTTTGGCTAGTAAACCCGTAATGGAAGGTAAGGCAGTTTTATTTAAAACATTTGCTGATATTGATGTTTTTGATATTGAAATAGATGCCAATGATCCACAAGAATTTATTTCAACCGCGAAACGCATTGCGCCAACTTTTGGCGGCATTAATCTTGAGGACATTAAAGCTCCTGAATGTTTTGAAATAGAGCAGGCATTGATTGAGCAGCTTAAGATTCCAGTATTTCACGATGATCAACACGGTACCGCTATTGTTGTGGCAGCAGGGTTACTAAATGCGCTAGAGTTACAAAATAAAAAATTATCTGAAGCAAAAATTGTATGTATAGGTGCGGGAGCTGCAGGAATTGCATCTATGCGCTTGTTGGTAGCTTTGGGTGCCTGTAAAGAAAATATGATTTTAATCGATAGCAAAGGTGTCGTTCATTCTGGCCGAGAAGATTTGAATCCATACAAATTTGCTTTTGCGCGGACAACCGAGTGCAGGACATTGGCAGATGCTTTAGTTGATGCTGATGTTTTTATTGGTGTTGCAAAACCAGACCTATTGGATGCTGAATTATTAAGATCAATGGCACCAAAGCCCGTTATTTTTGCCCTATCTAACCCAAATCCTGAAATTAGACCTGAACTTGCCTTATCTAT
>CAMDMN010000191.1 GCA_945901965.1 Legionella genomosp. 1
GATAATAACGTTAGAACCCTGCATTGTAATTTGCTGTAAAATTTGGATTTTTTTTCTAATCCCATCATCAAGATCTGGCTCGCCAAGGTATTTATCCCATTCATCTTGCTTGGGAAATGAAGTTCTTGATAAAAGAACTAAATTAACTACCCCTTGTTTAGATAACCAGTCGGCAAATATAAGCCCCATAGCTCCTAAACCACCGGTAATAAAATAAACTCCTTTTGCATCGATCTTAAATTCATTAATTTTTTCTTTCATTTCTAGTTGTTGATAGATAAGTCTCCAACAATAAAGATTACGGAAGGCAGTAATATAAGGTGATTCAACATTTGTTTGATAAAGATAATTGCTAGCAATTTCTATAATATTCGTTGCGTAAATATTGAGATCTGATGCCGCAATAGTATCAATATCAATGCTACTAAATCGATGATTTTTATTTTCCAAAGGCAATACACGACATAAACTTAAAACACTACTTTTGAGAGGATCAATCAGTTCATCTCCAGTAACCTTATGTAATTCTGTTGTTACCATAACCGTAGATAAAATTGCCACGGGTTTAATTCTTTGAAAGGCTTGAATTAAGAAAACGCCGCTATATAACCCATCAAATAATATTGGGCTATCTAAATCACTCCTATGATTTAAATTATCATCTTTATTCATAGACCAGAAATTAATAACAGCGTAGTTATTAATATTTTTTTTAATAATTTTTAGGAGAGAATCGTAATAGTGCTCCTTGTTATTTGGATTAATTATAAAGTCATTCAAATTAAGCTGCTCGTACTCTATTCCTTTTTTAATCACGAATACAAAATTACTATTTGATTTCAAATAATCAATAGTACATTGGCTCAATTCAGAATGATTATCAAAAATAACCCATATTTGGTCATTATAATTTAGAGAGGGAATAAATACAGATCTTAATGGCTCTATGCTACGCACCCAAGTTGGAGCATAAAAAGATGGCATAGAAGAGCTTCGTATATTATTTTTTTCTGCTGAGATAATCTCATCAAACCAATATCTTTGTTTCTGGAAAGGATAAGTTGGCAATGAAATTCGGCTGCGCGTCTCGTACTGATAGTATTGATTCCAATTTATTTGGATGTTGTAATGCCAAAGTACTTTTAATGCCTCCAGAATAAAAGTATTTTTTTCATTTTGATTTGGTAATACCTTTAATACATGTAATGTATTTTTAGTGCGCTCCTTTAGTGAAGATAAGGAAGTACCTCTAGAACCAATTTCAAGAAAAATAGCATCTTGGATATTATTGAGTTGATTTTTACAATGAGATAAATCTACTGAATTAGATATTAGCTTTATCCAATAATCATCAGATTGAATCTCGGCTTCAGTTATCCATTTGCCTGTGATGCAAGAAATATAAGGCGTAGATGGATTTTCCCTATGAACTTTTTGTAATACTTTTTCATATGAGCTACTGTCCTTTTTAGATGAGCCTGATTCGGTGAGCTTAGCTCCTAAACAAATTAATTTTATAGCATCTTCATATGTAAAAACCGCAGATAAACAAGCAACTACATATTCTCCTAAATCATAGCCAAATAATATATCAGGCTTAACACCCCACTCCATCAGTAATTTTGCTAATGCATACTCAATAGAAAATAATATGGGGTAAGCAAACTCACGATTTTCAATCTTCAATTTAGCTAGAGAGCTAGTTGGAAATAAAATAGATTTTAAATTAACTCCAACATAAAATGATGCATAAGTTAAACTAATATCAAGGTATTCTCTAAAAGTGGGTTCTTCCTGATATAAATCAAAAACAAAGTTCTCATATAAAGCAGCAGATTTTCCTGGAAATAAAAATACAACATTAGGTTTATTTCTAAGCTTATAAGAAACTTGGGCTTTATCTTCATCGCGATTTTTTTTAATAGAATTTATCGCATCAGCAACATTCTCACAAATTACTCCTGATTGATATTGAAATTTCTTTCGTCCTAATTGAAGTGTATAAGCAATATCAGCCAAGAAAGTATTTTCATCATATGTACAACATCGCGTCTTAAGATATTGAAGCAAATCATCATGCATTACTCTTAAAGCATCAGGAGTTTTAGCAGAAAGTAATAAAAGATGATGTTTTTTATTACTTTGTTTTGAGCTATGCTCTGGCGCTTCTTCAAGGATTACATGCGCATTAGTACCACCTACACCAAATGCACTTACTGCCGCACGTCGGGGAGTATTATTTTTCTCCCAATATTGCAATCTTGTATTAACGTAAAAAGGGGAATGATCCCATTCTATATGCGGATTTGGAGATTTAAAATTAATTAAAGGAGGTATTTGTTTATTTTGCAAAGCCAGCGATGTTTTAATAAGACTGGCAACACCTGCCGCAACATGAGTGTGACCTATATTTGCCTTAAGTGAACCTAATGCACAATTAGTTATCTTATTAGAAGTAATTTGAAATGCTTTAGTTAGCGCCTTTATTTCTATTGGATCGCCAATCAATGTACCTGTACCGTGCGTTTCAATATATTGAATAGTATCAACATCTATGTTTGCCGTTTTTATAGCAGAAAGAATACAGGACATTTGCCCATGAACAGACGGAGCTGTGAAGCTCATTTTATTACTTCCATCATTATTAGTACTATACCCTCTAATAACACTAATAATTGGATCATTATCTCTCAATGCATCTGACAGTCGTTTTAAAACCACCATTCCTAGCCCATTACTAAAAACAGTACCTTCAGCATTAGCATCAAATGGTTTACAATGACCATCAGGAGAAAAAATATTGCCTTGTTGATATACATAAGGTGTTTCTTGTGGTGTAACAAGTGATATTCCACCAGCTAGAGCCATATTACAGTGATAAGAGGCTAATTGCTGACATGCAAGTACTATTGACACAAGAGAGCTTGAACAAGCAGTTTGAGTCGTAATACTTGGGCCCGTACAATTAAGAAGGTAAGCTATCTTTGTAGCTAAACATTGAGGGCTCATCAATCGTTGTATAGCAAATCGATCGCTAAAATGCGGTTTTAGTAATTCCAAAAGATTATGTTCTAGAACATAAGTACTATCATTCATACTGACATATACACCTATTTTGTATAGATCATCTGGATTTGGAATATATCCTGCTTTTTCTAAGGCTACCCATGCTGACTCAATAAGTAATCGATGTTGTGGATCTGATAAATGAGCTTCCTTTGGACTAAAATTAAAAAAATTTGCATCAAAGTACTCAATATCCTTTAGAACTCCTTTTGCATATACTCTGTGTTTCTTATCTAAAAATGGCGGATTTCTATTTGTATCGGGTTCAAAAAAACTAATACTTTCTTTTCCATCCCGACAGATTTCCCACAGCATCTCACAATTATCAGCTCCAGGTAACCGGCAATCCATTGCAATAATGGCAATTGGCTCGTCCTGTTTATGTTTCTCTTGATTTTGATTTTGGCCATCTTCTTTATAGGCACTATAAATCTTTTTTTGTTTCATCATAAAGGCCGCAAGCGATGAAATTGTTGAGTAAGTAAATAAATCCTGTATTTTTAGCTTAACTTCACACTCTTGTTGATTAATATCCGTAATAATTTGGGCGGCTTGCAATGAAGTAATACCATAAGGGGAAAATGAGGTATTTAATTCAACGTTCTCAATAGTTAGATATTTCTCTATACTCGCAATAATAGATTTTACAAATTGATTAGATGTCACAAATTTATTGTTGCTATAAGTTTCTGGTTTAATAATAATTGTTTTTAATGCAGTAAGATCAACTTTACCATTTCTATTAATTGGTATATGGCTCACAAGAACATAAGATGCTGGTAACATAAAATGAGGAATATGCTTAGAAAGAAAACTCCTTAATTCATCAAAATTTATTATTATATTTTCTTGGGCAACTAAGTAGGCCACAATAGCAGGATTGTTATGCGAATTTTTTTCAACAATAACTTTTGCATTTTCAATACCTAAATATTGTAAAATCCAATGTTCAATTTCATTCAACTCTATTCGGTATCCATCAACCTTAACTTGATTATCAATACGACTGATGTATAGATAAGAACCATCTGTAAGTTTCTTTACCAGATCGCCAGTACGATAAAGAATTTCTTTGTTTTTGGAAAAAGGACTTTCAATAAAACGATCTGCTGTTAATGCGGGCTGCTGATAATAACCTCTCGCCACACTAATCCCACCTATCAGCAGTTCACCTATCTCACCATCTTCTACAGGATCATTCTCTGAATCAACCACATAAAAGATTGAGTTTATTGCCGGCTTACCAATAGGAACTGTATATAAATTCTTATCTAGACTATCCTTTGTCACTCGATGTATTGTAATACCAACAGCTGTTTCAGTTGGTCCATATTCATTAATAATTGTATGATTTGGATATATATCAAACCATCGTTCAACATAACTTCTTAAAAGCTCTTCGCCAGCTAGCATAATATATCTAAATGATGACAAATCCGGTCGATGCTTTTCTACATAATCCACCAGTAACTTAAAGTAGCTTGGTGTCCACTTTTCAAAAGTCACCCCGTTTTTCACTAGCTGTTTACAATAAGTATCTATTTCAAGCGTATCTTCCTCGCTGGTAATTATAATTTTTGCGCCAATGGCAAGTGGAATTAAGGTATTGGCAACTGTAAAATCAAAAGCCATAGATGAGTTAAAACTAAAACAATCCTCTCTAGAAAATCCAAGTTCATGAATTAGCCATAATACATGGTTGGTAACATTATCATGGGTTAACATAACCCCTTTAGGTTCTCCTGTTGAACCGGATGTATAAATTATATATGCGAGTAAATCTTGAATACCCTCAACCAATGGTTTTTGCGATTCATCATTGTTTTGATAATCAATATCTTTAAACGTCAAAACTGGAACATTCTG
>CAMDMN010000192.1 GCA_945901965.1 Legionella genomosp. 1
AGCAAAGGCTGATACACGCGCCTTTTTAGATCGTTTTCCAGATGGTGCTATTTTTGATGAAATACAACGCTTTCCTGAATTGCTATCCTATCTGCAAGGAATTGTAGATGAACGCAACCAAAACGGTTTATTTTTACTGACTGGCAGCCATCAATTAGCTTTACACGAAGCAATATCTCAATCACTTGCTGGACGAATTGCTATTTTGAAATTATTACCATTAACAATGCAAGAATTATCACAAAATCAACAGCTTTACACAGTAGACGATTATTTGTTTCAAGGAATGTACCCACGTATTTATCAACATCAAATACCAGCTACTAAGTTCTATCGTGATTATATGTTAACTTATTTGGAACGTGATGTAAGACAAATGATTCAAGTAAAAGATCTTAGTCTTTTCCAACAATTTTTGCATTTATGTGCAGGTTATATTGGGCAACTAATAAATTTTGACTCTCTTGGTAATGCACTTGGCGTTTCGTCCACAACTATTAGACATTGGCTATCTATTTTAGAAGCATCGTATATTATTTTCCGTTTATCACCCTACTATGAAAATTTTGGTAAACGGATCATTAAATCTAACAAACTTTATTTTTATGATACAGGTCTTGCTTCATATCTAATGGATTTTCGCGATAAAAAAGAACTAGCATACTCGCCTATGCGTGGTAGATTATTTGAAAATTTTGTGATTCTTGAGATATTTAAATCTAAGTTAAATCTAGGTATTGAGCCATCTATGTATTTTTATCGTGATAATAATCAGCGAGAAATAGATCTTATTATTAAAACAGGTCAAAATTTATTGCCCATAGAAATAAAATCATCTCAAACATTCACCCCTACCTTTTTAAAAGGGCTGAGCTATTTTAAAAACTTGGTACCAGAACGGTGTACAACAGGTTATATTATATATACCGGTGAGCAAACTCAAAAAATAGATAACTTTCAACTTATTAATTACAAACAATTAGATTTAATTAACAATGATGACTTAATATAAAATTAATAGAAAAGTGCTGTCATATAATCATCCCTGTTAAAAACGATATGATTTCGTATGTTGTGGCGAAGGTTTTATGAACATCTTTTGTAACTACTGAGGTACGTCACCTCGAGTGCTTATTACGTCATCCCGAGCGCAACGTACGTCATCCCGAGTGCAACGAGGGATCTCCGAAATTGTTACAGTGCAACATTCAGAAGATCCTTCGCGCAAAAAACACGCGCTCTGGATGACGTGCTGCTATCGGATTACGGGGTCATTCACTAATAAAACCCGTAATCCGCTTCGCTCCTTACGGGCTACAATTGCTTATTGAATTTTATTGATTAAAACATTACACTAAAGTAATATAACTTGCATGTAATATCTTATTGGACTATAGTAATGACATGGGATGTAGAATATACCGATGAGTTTGAACTTTGGTGGGAAAGTCTCACCGAAGGAGAACAGATAGACATCGCAGCAACGGTAAATCTGTTGGAGCAATGTGGGCCGAATTTAAAATTTCCTTTTTCATCTGGAATTGAAGGCTCAAAATTAACGCACCTGCGTGAATTACGTATTCAGCATGCAGGAGAACCATATCGAGTCTTATATGCCTTTGATCCAAGACGTTGCGCTATTTTACTTTTAGGCGGTAATAAAACAGGAGATGATCGTTGGTATGAAAAAAATATTTCTGTTGCTGAACGCTTGTACCATAAGCATCTCTTAATTTTAAAGACGGAGGAAAAAAACAATGCATAAATCTTTTTCAACATTAAAAAATAAAATGAGCTTAACCGCAAAAAAGGCAATTGAAGAAAAAACAAGCCAATTGCTTAAGGAAGTTCTTTTATATGAAATACGTGAGCAATTGCATATTACTCAAGAAGATTTGGCAGTTAAACTTAAGACCAAACAGGCTAATGTCTCAAGAACAGAGAGACGGCGTGATATGAAAATATCCACTCTAAAGCGTTATATTGAAGCCATGGGTGGTGAATTAGACATTGTGGCCAAATTTGCTTCAAATGAAGTGCATTTAAACGTAAAAGAAATTTGAGATTTTATTCTATAGATATACGTAGGGAATATTCAATTAAACAATTTATAGGCCTTGATTTCATTTTCAATGCTAAACATTTAAATTGCGAGCGCGAAATATGCATTTCTTTAGCAATAAAAGAACTATCCTATGCCAATTCATCAGGCACAATAATAGAAAGTGCTGTCATATAATCATCCCTATTAAAAACGATATGATTTCGCATGTTGTGGCGAAGGTTTTATGAACATCTTTTGTAACTACTGAGGTACGTCACCTCGAGTGCATATTACGTCATCCCGAGCGCAACGTACGTCATCCCGAGCGCAACGTACGTCATCCCGAGTGCAACGTACGTCATCCCGAGTGCAACGTACGTCATCCCGAGTGCAACGAGGGATCTCCGAAATTATTACAGTGCAACATTCAGAAGATCCTTCACGCAAAAACACGCGCTCTGGATGACGTGCTGCTATCGGATTACGGGGTCATACTAATAAAACCCGTAATCCGCTTTGCTCCTTACGGGCTACACTGGTTTTATTTTATTCTAAAATTTATTTGATTTAGGTCTTCTTCCAATTCCTTACCAACAGTTACTTCTGTATGGTGTTTAAAAAGAACTTCAATTTGATTTATAAGTTCTTTTGATGTACTTGGTAATGGTGGTCTCATTGTAGTAAGTTGTGGATATAATTGCATTATATAATCCAACATGTCATTAGGGGTAATCTGAGGAGATTTAGATAAATTAAGCCTGGCTTTTCTAATAACGTCCTTACATTTTTCAACCGAATCATCCATTTGCATAACTGATTTCGTAAGACCATGCAATTGTTCTCTTATAGACTCCGCTTGAGTTTTAATACCGATATCTTTTCCATCCACACCCTTTAAAAAATGCTTATTAATAAACGCGTCATCTAATTGAGATTGAGTAAATTTACCACAAACACGTGCCCAATATGTAGGCTCTGGTTTACTAGCATCATTAACAAAAGATTTGATTTTAACTTCATGTAAAGGATGCTTGTTTGGTACATCCTTTAATAAAAATAATAACGCCGCATGTAATTTTGTTGCTTGTTTACCATCATGACCTCTAATTATAATATCTCCACGACCTACTTTATAATTACTCAAAAGCATTCGCGCCATTTCAAGTGCTGTTTCTGAAGCAGCACGATCATCTAATGACGCCTCAGAATCTTTTGAATATTTTACTTCATTTTTATAATTTTGGGTTAATGTTGCTGTTATAGGATTGGTAGTAGTAGGAAATGTCTTTTTTGAAGTTATCAATTCATTTTCAGCAAGACCTTTAACCGCATATTTAGCAGGGTTTTGCTGTGATCCACTTAAGGCCGCCGGTGCAGGAGCTGCTCCGGGTGTCGATGCTGCCCCTGCTGTCGTTATCTCTGCAACAAATCCCAAGTCTGCCACCGAGCCTGGTTCTACTTGAAGAATATGGCCTTTTATAGGATTTGCGGACAAAAGAGCTAGGTTAGCACTGGCTGATTGCTGCATCGCTTGTAGCTTTTTAACGCTAATCTTATCTGCATTAGCTCCACCAAAATATAGTTTTTGTTTATTTAATACGTCTATAATAGCCTTTTCTAATGTTATAGCTGGAGCTGGAGCAGCTTGTGCTTGTGCTTGTGCATCAACAATCTTTTTCAAAATAACAGCGTCTCTACATTGTTTTATACCAAGCTCAAACCTAAGCTCATTATATCTATCTTTAGCAGCATTTCTTATCATTGTTTCATTAGCAGGACTAAGCGTAGCTAGAGTTAAAGTTGAAGAAGCTGGAAAAAAATTGTCTTTTTTGCCTAAGATATTTTCGCTTCTATTGATGACGCTTAGAAATGAAGCATAATCAGGAGCAGTAAAGATTGCTTGTAACTTTTCTAGGTCAAGTATATTTTGTATATCTAGATTTTTAATAGCTTCTGTTATAACAATCTCATTGTGTTTTTGTATTGCTATTTCCTGTAATTTTATGGCGTCGTCATCTGACAGCATTGCTTTCTTTTGAACGTCACTAGTGCCAGCATTGAAATTAAAACAACCTAAATTAGCATTTTCATTCAGAATGTTACGAATAGCTGTAGCTTTATCTTCTTTAGAAACAGCAGCACCAGCAGCTATAAGATCATCTAAATCGTTTAAATTAGCAAATTCAATCCCACTAATTTTTTCCTCAATGCAAGAATGTATTCTATTTTTGGCTTCAGTTCCTGCTAGGATTGCATCATGATTTGATATTAAACCTTGATTATCTTTGTGAGCCCCAAGATCTAAAGTGCCAAATTGAGCATTATTATGAAGTACTATACGAATATCATTATCAGCAGCAGCAGATGTAGAAGCTATAGCGAGTCTTTTTAATTCAGTAGGATCTATTGACGTCTTAATACTATCAATAACTAATTTTGCAAGACGCTTTTTAGCCTCATCTACTAATGATTGTGCTGCAGCGGATGTTAATAAATTATTATTATTTAAGTGTCCTTCTAGAGCGCCAGATAAAAAATTATCATTAATTAATCTGCGAGCCGCTGTCATATCAGCAGCAACTGGAGGTGGAGGAGCTGCACCGGCAGGAGCAGGAGCAGCTGCAAGAATAAGTTCTCTTAATGGCGCCACATTTAAAGATTTTTTAATTTTCTCTTTACTTATTTGAACAAATCTATTTTTAGCCTCTGTAATAATTTCCAAGAGTTCAGTACTAGTAACAACTTCATCATCATTTGTATGATCAACAGCGGCAAAAGGAGAAGT
>CAMDMN010000193.1 GCA_945901965.1 Legionella genomosp. 1
GTAGCCTTGATGCAGCGTAGCGTAATCAAGGTTTATTTCTTTAATTTATTGGAGTAATATCCCAATAATCCAACCATATGAAGGAACGCTCTAGTGGTCAATTATCGTAGGAGTTTTATCCCTGGAGGGACATTTTTCTTTACCGTAACATTAAAAAATAGAAGGTCAAATCTATTGATAGAAAGGATAGGCTTACTTAAAGATGCTTTTAACAAGGTTAAAGAAATGCATCCTTTCATTATGAAAGCTTACGTAATAATGCCAGAACATCTTCATATGATTTGGGAATTACCAATTGGCGATGCAAATTATTCTTTGCGATGGAAAAAAATCAAAGCGCTATTTACTAAATCTATTATTAAGGCAGGACTTGAATTATCAAGAACAAAGCATAATGAATGTCGTCTTTGGCAACGTCGATTTTGGGAACATATGATTAAGGATGAATCGGATTTAGAAAATCATGTTAATTATATTCATTATAATCCAATAAAGCATGGTTTGGTTGAAGAGCTGCGTGATTGGCCACATTCTTCATTTCATTACTATGTGCAGTCTGGTCGTATTTGTGAGGGCTGGGGAAGTTCTAGGCCTAGTATTGTTTATGGTGTTTGTTTTGGGGAGTGAGGACCTTGATTACGCTACGCTGCATCAAGGCTACATTTTGAGCGGTAGCCTTGATGCAGCGTAGCGTAATCAAGGTTTCTTCATTCTAATGCTCGTTGTAAATGCGTATAAAATGTTTGATGATCTGCTTCACCAACAAGACGTAAATTATCAAATTCATTTCCTTCTTTATCAATAAAGACAAAAGTTGGTGGGGCTACTACTTTGTAGAGGTTTAGCAGGTTTTTAGCTTCCGCATTATTTGCCGTAATATCAACTTTTATCGTGATAAAATTCTTTAATGCACTACGTATTTCTGGATTTTGCAAGGTTGTGTGTTCGATTTCAATGCAAGATACACACCAGTCAGCATAATAATCAATCATTATGGGTTTGCCTTTGGCGTTGGCAATTGCTTCTTGAAGTTCCGCGACAGTTTTCACTATAAAAGGGGTTCCTTCAACGCCAGATTGATTCATTGCTGACATTGAAACTAGTGGCTGCAAAGGGTTAGAATTACCTTTGGCACCTCCAATTAAAATTAGGATGCCATAAGCTAGCAGCATTATCCCTAAAGCTCGTTTAAACTTATCAAAATGATTTTCAGCCTTATTCAATGCGCCTAAATAAATGCCTGAAAAAATTAGCAAACTTGCCCATAAAATCATAATTACGAGAGTTGGTACTATTCTTGATAATAAATATATGGCAACAGCTAAGAGCATAATACCAAAAAAAGCTTTTACGGCATTCATCCAAAGACCTGCCTTTGGCAATAATTTCCCTGCTGAAATTCCTATTAGTAAAAGTGGAGTCCCCATGCCAAGACCTAAAAAGAATAAGGCGAGACTGCCCAAAGTTACATTGCCTGATTGAGCAATATAAGTTAGCGCACCAATTAAAGGGGCGGTTACGCATGGAGATAAAATTAAGGTTGATAAACATCCCATAATTGCTGCAGATAAATAATGTCCGCTGCTTTGGCTACGGGTAATTGAGGCTAATTTAGCTTGCCAAGATACTGGTAATTTAAGTTCATAAAAACCAAACATCGAGAAAGCTAGCATTATAAAAACAAAACAAAAAAGGCTAACTGTTAAAGGTGATTGCATCGAAATCTGCAAATTTTCACCCAATATTGCAACTACCGCGCCAACTACAGCATAGGTTAATGACATGCTCAGCACATAGCTTAATGATAGTAAAAACGCTTTTCTGGTAGATAAATCTTTACCATGTCCAACAATAATGCCAGATAAAACTGGAACCATAGGTAATACGCAAGGGGTGAATGATAGTAATAAACCAAAACCAAAAAAACTTAAGATAATAATCACCCAATTCTTAGAGGCAAAAAGATTAGCTAATTTATCAGTTTGGGCAGGTGTATCGAGATTTTTTGGCGATTCTATGGCTAATTCTTCAATATTAACATCAGTTAAAGCTAAGTTATTATCAATAGTTAATTTAATGGTTTTAGTTTGTGGTGGATAGCAAAAACCTTCATTAGAGCATCCTTGATAGTTAACCTTAATTAAACCTTCACCTGCATTTTCTCCAAGAATTGCAACGGGTAGATTTAAATTGTTGCGATATATTAAATATTTATTACCTGATGAATTAGTTTTTTTAAGGGCTTTAGGTAAGGAAATTCTCCCAATCTTAAAATAAGCCTCATCTTCTTTGGTTAAGTTAATTCGGTCTTTATATAAAAAGAAACCATTTTTAATATCCCAATTAATAGAAAAAGAATTAGGATTGATTAATTTGACAGAAATTTTAAATACATCTTCAGCAGGAGGTGGGTTTGCAAATCCTAAAGTTGAGAATAAAAATAAAATTAAAAATAGAAAGCGTTTATTCATGAGCACCTTAAAAAGATTAAACTTTGAACATTCATTGGCTATTGTAAAGTGATAATTACAAAAAACAAAATATTTTTTAAACTTGCCCTTGAAATTAATCTAGTTACCCCCACATGCCAGTTATCAGTGTTTCTTTATTATTATGGAGAGCACTAATAAGTTCTAGAGTATAACTTTAGAAAATTAATTAGAAGATAACTAAACCAGGAGAAAACGATAATGAAGATTCGTCCTTTACACGATCGTGTTGTTGTTCGTCGTATGGAAGAAGAGCGTACCACAGCTGGTGGTATTTTGATTCCTGACTCAGCAGCAGAAAAGCCTATGCGCGGTGAAATCATCGCAGTTGGCCTAGGTAAAACTTTAGAAAACGGTGATGTACGTGCATTAGCAGTAAAAGTTGGTGACGTAGTACTGTTTGGTAAGTATTCAGGTACTGAAATTAAAGAAAATGGTCAAGAATTAGTCGTCATGCGTGAAGACGATATCATGGGTGTTGTTGAGAAGTAATTTTATCTACTAAGGAGATAACTACGATGGCTAAAGAACTACGTTTTGGCGACGACGCTCGCCAACAAATGCTTGCTGGTGTTAATGCATTAGCAAATGCTGTACAAGTTACAATGGGTCCACGTGGCCGTAACGTTGTATTAGAAAAATCATATGGTGCGCCAACTGTAACTAAAGATGGTGTATCTGTTGCAAAAGAAATTGAATTTGAAGATCGCTTTAAAAATATGGGCGCACAAATGGTTAAAGAAGTTGCTTCTAAAACTTCTGATACTGCAGGCGATGGTACAACTACCGCAACTGTATTAGCGCGTTCTATTTTAGTTGAAGGTCATAAAGCCGTTGCTGCTGGCATGAATCCTATGGATTTAAAACGCGGTATTGATAGAGCGGTAATAGCAGTTACTAAATACTTACAAACATTGTCAAAGCCTTGCAAAGATGGCAAAGCGATCGCACAAGTAGGTACTATTTCTGCAAACTCTGATGAAGCTGTTGGTTCAATCATTGCTGAAGCTATGGAAAAAGTTGGTAAAGAAGGTGTTATCACTGTTGAAGATGGTAATGGTTTAGAAAATGAATTATCAGTGGTTGAAGGTATGCAGTTTGACCGTGGATATATTTCTCCATACTTCATTAATAACCAACAAAATATGACTACAGAGCTTGAGCATCCTTTCATTCTCTTAGTTGATAAGAAAATTTCTAGCATTCGTGACATGTTAGCAGTATTAGAAGGCGTTGCAAAAGCTGGCCGTCCTTTATTAATCATTGCTGAAGATGTTGAAGGCGAAGCATTGGCTACATTAGTAGTTAATAACATGCGCGGAATTGTTAAAGTTTGTGCTGTTAAGGCTCCAGGATTTGGCGATCGTCGTAAAGCTATGTTGCAAGATATTGCTACATTGACAGGCAGCCAAGTTATTTCTGAAGAAGTTGGTAAGAGCTTAGAAGCTGCATCTTTAGAAGATTTAGGTACTGCTAAGCGTATCGTTGTTACTAAAGAAAACACTACTATTATTGATGGTGATGGTAAAGCGACTGAAATCAAAGAGCGCATTACTCAAATTCGTGCGCAAATGGCAGAAACTACTTCTGATTATGACCGTGAGAAATTACAAGATCTTGTTGCTAAATTAGCAGGCGGCGTTGCAGTAATTAAAGTTGGTGCTGCGACCGAAGTTGAAATGAAAGAGAAAAAAGCTCGTGTAGAAGATGCTTTACATGCAACTCGTGCCGCTGTTGAAGAGGGTATTGTTGCAGGTGGTGGTGTTGCATTTATTCGTGCACAAGAAGCTCTTGTTGGTTTGAAAGGCGATAATGCTGATCAAACTGTTGGTATCGATATTTTACGTCGTGCGATTGAATCTCCATTACGTCAAATCGTTGCGAATGCAGGATATGAATCATCTGTTATCGTTAACAAAATTGCTGAAAACAAAGGTAATTTTGGCTTTAACGCAGCAACAGGTGAGTACGGTGACATGGTTGATTTAGGAATTTTAGATCCAACTAAAGTAACACGTACAGCATTACAAAATGCAGCATCTGTTGCAAGTTTAATGCTAACAACTGAGTGCATGGTAGCTGATTTGCCAAAGAAAGATGAAGGTTCTACTGGCGGTGGCGACATGGGCGGTATGGGTGGTATGGGCGGCATGGGCGGTATGATGTAAGCCTTAGCTCAAAAAGCTCTTAAAAAACCCGCCAATTGGCGGGTTTTTTATTATCTGGTAGGCCACAAATACAACACATGTAGCCTGGATGGAGCGCAGCGTAATCCGGGTTTAAGGTCTTTGCTAAAATACCTTTCCCGGATTACGCTGCGCTCCATACAGGCTAC
>CAMDMN010000194.1 GCA_945901965.1 Legionella genomosp. 1
CAGCCCAAGCAACTATTCAAACGTTTCGAGAGCTGGGCTAAAGTACCATGATCTCCGCGGTTGGTTAAACCAATCCTTCGACGGTCGCTTACGCCCGAGCCCTTTGTTTTGTGGCAAAGGGCAACTCTCTTACTTCATAGTATACTAAATTTGAGACTTACAATCCTTCGCGCAAAAACACGCGCTCTGGATGACGTGCTGCTACCACGCGCTCAGGATGACGTGATTCTACCACGTGCTCAGGATGACGTGATTCTACCACGTGCTCTGAATGACGTACTGCTATTATGAGTATTAAAACACAACCTGTGGGGTTTATAAATTATTTAAATTAAAGGCCAATTCTATTATCAGAATAATCTTTTAAGATTTTATTTAAATAAGGATCACTATGCCCAAAACCAACGTCTCCACCAGAAATTGAATTATTAATTTTCCTTATTTCATCGGCTTCTGCAAGTCTTAAAAATAACTGCATATTATTTAAAGTAGAATTTACTAACTCCCATTCATGCATTCTATTATCACCAACATTATGTAAAACAGAAATATTATGACCTTTCTCGCCACCTTTAAACTTAATAATTTCTAAGCCAATATATGCAAACATTTTATCATCTAAAGCAAAACAATGATCTTTCGTATAAAACCAATCAGCTGCTTTAAAAGATACAATAGTCCCCGCAAATGGGGCCAATTCTCTAGCTATGAAAATTCTTTTCATATCTTCTCTTTAAATGATTAATATCTGTGAAATTTAAGTATAGATGCAGAAAATAAAAAATGTGGGGAGATTATAAAATTTTTTCTTTTAGGTCTTACAAAGAAAAAAGCAACTTCTTTCAGGATGACGTGACCTGAGTTTTTCGTAATTATTGTAAATGACTACATGGTTGCATAATAAATTTTTTATGTCATATAATGACTAAAATTAATTCTCAATGCCTCACAAATACCTGGAGATTTTTTATGATTCATCGCATACATAACTTTAACAGTCTCACTCAACTTGAATTAATCAAAGCCATTCAACAAACCTTTGCTCATGCAACCAGATTAGATTTAAGCTACCTATTTTTAGACCACTCAGAAGCAACCAGATTAGCCCCTGCTTTAGCAGCAATCCCTGCCAATATCACATATCTTGATTTGAGCAACAACTATCTAGGAAATAAAGCAGGCAAAGATTTAATCAGTATGCTTAAAGCAATTGCCACTAGTGTTAATATACTTGATTTAAGACTAAATCTACTCGGTGAGATGAAAGCTACTGATTTAGCCGAAGTAATAGCATCTATCACTCCCCAGGTTAAAACTCTTTATTTAAACGGCAATAGATTTTTTAAATTAGAGCCTACTGATTTAGCAAAAGTTTTAGCAGCTATACCAAAAAACGTAACCACCCTTGATTTAAGCAGCAATATATTTTACCGAAAAACAGCCACAGATCTTGTGTTAGCTTTTGGGCATATCCCAAGCACAGTAAACGATCTTAATTTAAGCGATAACGGACTATCCGAAAAAACAAATACTGAAATAGCTAAGATACTTGCTGCCATTCCATCCACAGTTAAAACCCTGGATTTAAGCAACAATAGCCTTGAGAATAAAACAGATGCTGAATTAACTGAACTATTTAAGATGATTCCAAAAACCCTAAATACAATTCATTGGGGGAACCATAAACTTAAAATATCTTTTGAAAACAGCCAAAAAGACCAAACATCACTACCACTATATGTAGGTGTAGCAAGCTTAGTAGGAATTGCCTCTTTTCTTATAGGTACTGGATTATTTAGAACCATACAAGGTAATAACCAAAGTGATTTACCCAATCTAAGTCATTCACCACTTTAATTCAAAGATCTCAGAAATACGTTCATTCATAAGGCTTAATTATATAAGTTTAAAAACATACAAATAGAATGTAGGGTGGGCAAAACGCAGTGTGCCCACCAAAAATTAGCACAGAATGTTAAGCTAAATAATTTTATCGTAAAGTCTATCTAAAACATGATGTGGTAACAATAACCAATAATGCCCTTTGTTTTTCATCATTCCGGCTATAGTTGTAGCCTTTTCCCCTGCTCCCCAATATACATCACCACGTACCATACCTTTTATTGCACCACCAGTATCTTGAGCGACCATTAATCGTTGAAATTTATTATCTTTTTCAGCTTTTTTATCAGGACTTGTAGTATTTAGCCAAATAGGAGCACCCATGGGTACCCATTTTTTGTCAATTGCTAGTGAATAACCAGGGGTAAGAGGCACGCCTTGTGAACCAAGTGCATCTTTAGCCTTTTGTGCTTTAAAAAACACAAATGATTTATTCTTATTTAAGACATTATCAATTTGACTTGGATGAGATTCAAGATATTTTCTAATATGCTGCATTGATGCATTATCTTTTGTCATTACTCCTTTATCGATAAGGACTTTAGCGATAGCAGTATATGGCGCTCCATTTTCAGCTGAATAGCCCACATAAAGATTGCCGCCATCTGGCAATGAAATTACTCCAGATCCTTCGATTTCTAAAAATGATCTATCTATTTTAGATTTAACAAAAGCAACAATTTTTGCTGTTTTTTTAATAGCCCCATTATTAATTTCTTTTCTAGTATAAAATGGAATAACGCGATTATTTTTAACTTTTGCACCAAGGCTATGATTTTTTAATTTTTTATTGGATGATGATAAATTAACTTTTAATAAATTAGATGGAGTTGCATATAGTGGAACATTATATTCATCTGTCCTTTTTAAACTTCCTTTAAGACTAGGCATATAATAGCCGGTAAATAATCCTTTAACAGGTTTATTATCAACGAACTCAACTGGAGTAAACCATTTTTCAAAAAAATCTTTTGAGTTAGAATCTGATTGAGAATCAATAAACATAGCAGCAGTACAAGCAGGATGCCAATCACGAGCTTCTATATGAACAAATTTTGACCCAACAATTGCCTTTGGATCTTGCTTTAAAAAAGCCTTACATGAAGTTTTAAAAGCCGCTAATGATTTTTTAATATCAGCTTTATCCCAACCTGGAAGATCGGTAAAAGATGCTTTTTTAAGGCTTAGTTTATGACTAACCTCAACAGGTTCCTTTTTCCATAATAAGAAGCCTGAAAAAAACATTATAATAGTAATAATAGATGTATATATAATTTTATTTTTCATAACTGGGCTAATTTTACACTAAATGAGAATAAAAGCAACCTCTAATGGGTGGTTTTAATAAATAATAAGCATATCCATATGTAAATTTCAGTCATATTAATTAATAGTAATGAAAAACAATTACATTTTGACGAATCATTATTAAAAACTAACCCACATTCTGCAGCACTACTTTTATGTCTTGGCACTTTAAGTAAAAATCAAAATTTATGGGGTAAAGCCAAAACTTATTTCGAAAAGAGTATTGAACTTGAAAAAAAATAAAGAAGCCTGCGAAGCTTATTATCAAGGATTATTATTAGCTACTAAAATAACATAGGTTATAAGCTGAACAGCCCACAACCTACAATGGTTTAAAATAAGAACTAACAAATCCTTATGCTATTTCTTATAAAGATGGGCTTTGGCCTTCTTTAGTAGGCTCTAAATCAACTGCTGGTTTACTTTCTGAAAAATGTCCGTAAACTTTACTGCCAGCAAAAAGTGTCAAACCCAATCCCAGAGCGTATGTTAACTTAGTTGGCTCTCTGACAGGAATCCTAGGGATTTCACCCCAATATATATTACTACGATACGCTGTTCTAAAAAAAAGACCGTCGTAAACGTTTATATGGTCGAGTCCGTTTGGATGTGCAATATGTCTTAATGGACGTCTCTTTTCAAATATCTCAGCAAATTCATCAAAACGCGTATACATTCTTGGCATAGTTGGAAAATTGTATTGAAAGCTATCAATAGGCTGGCGGCGTAAAAAACTACTTATTGTTTTAAATATATTCATAAGGATTACTCCTGCAATTTTATAAAGAGGTTGAATGGTATCATTATTACGCCACTTACGTCAATATTTTTACATCAAGACCTTATTTTTATCTTATTAAGAATAATCAAGCAACGTAGTTGCTATTAAACCTTAACCGTTCTGCCAACTGCACGGTACTAAATTAATTTATATTTTGGTTGATATTAAAAGGCAGCAAATTTATATAATCATCGCTGTTTTTTACAAAGACGAATATTATTAAATAAATGCAGCAACTAATTGAATCACCAAATGATACAAATCTCTTTATTAACCATTGTGCTACTGCTAGGTATTGAAAACGCATTTTGAAATTCTTGCATATTTGCAAGCGTGCCGTTTACACGATATCTAGCCGGTGGATGTGGATCAACTGTTACTAAGTTTATCTCTTCTTCAGGGCGTATATTTGATGCCCAAACATGTCCTACTCCGAAGAAGAACTGTTGATCTGGAGTAAATCCATCAATGGATTTAGCCTCTTTATAAGCTTTTGAATCATGAAAAGCGCGATATGCTAATGTAAGGCCGCCAAGATCAGCGGTTGCCTCACCTACTACTAATTTACCCTGTACAGATAAATTTTCGTTTACTTTGTAATTTGAAAATTGCTTAATTATACAATTAGTAGCTTCATGAAATTTTTCTAAATCTTTCTTAGTCCACCAATTTTTCAAATTACCATATCCATCAAATTGCGACCCTTGGTCATCAAAACCATGAGTCATTTCATGGCCCATAACAAAACCAATCGCTCCATAATTAAGAGCC
>CAMDMN010000195.1 GCA_945901965.1 Legionella genomosp. 1
AATCCCATTGATAAATATTAAAACAAAAAATAACATTTTCTTAAAAAATTAATTACAACTAATCGTTTGCTGTGCAATATTAACTATAGATTAAAATTAAATCTATAGATGTTCAAAAAAAAGCTTGGTTACCAAGGCTGTGGGCGAAAACTGCCGTGCTCACAGCCATTAGTGAGCTTATTTTATTCTAATGTTGTCAATGGAATGCGACATTAGCCGAAGGCAACCATTGACAAAGATGCTCTAGTCTTTCATCGATAAATAAGCTTGTTCACATCCCCACCCCTCATTAATCTCGATTAAAACACCAGTTATCAATCTCTCGCAAGACTCTACACTCGGAAAAATACTTGCAATATGTGTGCGTCTTTTTATTTCTCGATTAACACGCTCTGCTAAAAATGAAATTGACACCTCTGCCATGGGACTGAAGGAAACACGGCCCTCAGCGCTGCTTTTAAGCCGCTATGTGCATCACTTGTGATTAGCGTTATACCATGCAATCCTCTTGCAATTAAACTTTCTAAAAATTTACGCCAATGCACTTCTGCTTCTGATAATAATACAGATACACCAAGAACATGACGTACTCCTTCAGTATCAACTCCATAAGCAATTAATACTGCAGAATCAACAACGCTACCTCCTTGGCGAACTTTTTCATAACGAGCATCTAAAATTAAGTATGTATATTGTCGCAATGGCCTTGTACGCCATTTAATAAATTCATCATCTAATAATTTTGCCGCGCGACTAACATCCATGCTAGTAACTTCAAGTCCACACATTTCTTCCAATATCGCACTAACTTTACGCGTTGAGACACCTTGTATATACATCTCTGCTAACGATAAACTTAATGCCCGCTCAGAGCGCAGACCTCTCTCAAGAAATGATGGATAAAAATTACTGTCACGAACTTGGGGAATTTGTAAGTTTAATGCTCCAAGCCTTGTGTTTAATTGCTTCGGTTTAAAGCCATTAGCGTAACCCATACGCAAATCTGTACGCTCATAAGATTTTGCATTAAGATGCTTATCGCGCTCAATACGCATAGCTTCATTTATTAAAATTTCCACCGCAGTTCCAAGACCATCTAAACCCTTTTCTGAAAGTACTTCTGCTAATGATGAAAATCCGGTAACATTTAATCCCATGGCCATTCCTTTAAACTCCTAGTGTCGGAACTTGAAGCTTAACTGAATGGCCATCTATTAAGCCATAATCAATTTACAGAAGAAATGTTACACCATTCATCAATTAATACCTCCGCTCCTTTAACGGCTCTTCTTTGTCCAAAAAAAGTAATCCTTTGTGATTTTATTGTTGACTGAAGCCACAATTAGATAAAGTAAGTTATCCCATAAAAACAGAGTGTATTTTTACTTAGAATAGTTAACTGCATTTGTTAACTTATTGGATCCATATTTTAAAATGCATCTAAAATTAAATTTACTGAAGGGTAGGGCTGTAAAGAAAACCCACGTTTAATTTACTTTTTTAAAGTATTAATATCGTTAATACTTTTTAAGAAATAGGTTTGAATTTAATGTTTATCAGATATATAATACTTCTTAAATCAATTAAGAAAAATTAAGAAAAATATGAGTCAGAATGAATGGCATTATTCTCGTCCTGAGCTTGCGAAAAAATACCTAGCTTTATTTGAGCTGGGATTAACTTCCGCTCGTGGGTTATTTGCAAGAAGAAGGATGGGTAAAACAGAATTTTTAAAAAAAGATTTTATTCCTGCAGCTGAGTCAGCAGGTTATATTGTGGTCTATACGAATCTCTGGGAATTAGAAATAGATCCGGCAACTGCATTAATATCGGAATTTTATAAAAAAATAGAACCTAAAGGTTTTGCTAAGCTTTGGACAAATTTAAATACTCCAATCAATATTAAAAAATTAAAAGCAGTAGGAAAGATACCTGGTATAGGGGAGGGGGCAATTGAAGCCGATTTAACTGATGCAAAAAAAATATCAGGCACATTATTGATGGAAGCGATGCATGCCTACGATCAAAAGAAATCCAAATTAGTTTTGGTGATTGATGAAGCGCAAGTACTTGCTTATGGTGAAAACTCCCATTTTGCTCATGCACTGCGATCTTCCTTAGATATCAGAAAAGATAAGATAAAAGTAATATTTGCTGGAAGTTCAGAAACTACTTTAAGACGCATGTTCGGTGTAGCTTCAGAGCCATTTTATAACTGGGCGCCTCTGGAACCTTTTGAATTATTGGGTAATGATTTTGTTGAGGCTATGGTGGAAAGAGTTAATAAAATTTCAAGATTTCCGTTATCGACTGATGACGCTATTGAAGTCTTTGAAAAACTAAAGGGTACTCCAGAATTTTTCCGAAGATATATAGAATATTATTTAATTAACCCGGAAGAAGGGAGTGAAATAGCACTCGAGCAAACGAGAAACAAGGTTTTTAATGATCAAAATTATAAAGGACAATGGGAGGCACAGCTTCCAGCAGATAAAATAATTTTATCCATGATTGCCAATGGGGTAAGAGATCTACACAGTCAATCTGCAATGAAAAAAATTGGAGATGCTCTTGGTATAGGTAATACAGTAAATAAAAACACAACACAAAATGCACTTAGGCGTTTATCAAATAAAAATATTATTACAAAAGTTGAACATGGAAAATATCAATTTGAGGATGAATCTTTTGCAGATTGGGTTAAACATATAGAGGAATAAATCGACTGACTCGGTCAAATATCATACAATCACGTCACATTATTTAAAAGGCTCCGTTGCAAAAAAAATTCCATAAATAAACTTTAACGTTAGATGTGAATATACAATAAACATTTAACGTTGACTACATTAACTCGTAGATTCAACTGCTAGCCTCTTTACTATCCTAAATTTATTGGTCTGTCCGTGCGTTAGGTTTTGATGTCAGGGCAAAAACATGTATGCTCACAAATGGCGCACTAGCTAATTAAATGAAAAAAGTCTAAATTTTACTTGACAGCGTTTTTTACTATTTGTTCATTATTTCCAACCAAATCAGTCTCACTTATAAATCATGCATATAAACCGCCAATAAAACGCAAGGAGATCGAATCAGCTTTAAATAATACCTGGGTAGCCACGTGTAAAAAAAACGACGTAAATCACTGCTGCTGAAGAAAAAAATGATCAAAAAATGCAATGTTATCATAATGTTAATTATTGATTTTAGTAATAACATAAGAGGTTACAAGCATGATATTTTCTATTGTAGATCATTTTTCTATCATCCAAGATCCAAGACAACAAAGTAAAATTGAGTATGAATTATTAGATGTTATATTCTTGTGTATTGTTGGAATGATTTGTGGCGCAGAAGCATGGGATGATATTGAAACCGTTGGTGACGCCAGGTTAAATTGGTTTCAAAATAAAGGATTTCTTCTTAATGGAGTTCCTAGTGCTATTACCATTGCCAGGATCATCGGCTGCTTAAATCCCAAAGAACTGCAGCGATGTTTTATTAACTGGATGGCGGCGGCTAATATAGCAACTGAGGGGCAAGTAATCTCTATTGACGGTAAGCGGATAAGAGGATCTCATGATAATAAAAAAGGTCAATCGGCTATTCACATGGTTAGCGCTTTTGCTGCGGAAAGTGGTGTGGTTTTAGGTCAAATAAAAACGGAAGATAAATCAAATGAAATCACGGCCATCCCTGCATTACTTGATCTGCTTGATATCAAAGGATGTATTGTCACTATAGATGCCATGGGGTGTCAGGTAGATATTGCGGCTAAAATTATTGATAAAAAGTCGGATTATATTTTAGTAGTAAAGGATAACCAAAAGAATTTACATCATGAGATTATTGATTTTTTTGAATGCGCAAGACAGCATGATTTTAAAGGTATTACCCATGATTATTTTGAAGAAATCAGTAAGGGCCATGGTCGTGTCGAAACGCGTAAATCATGGATATCAACTTGTCTGGACACCATTGAAAATACGACAAAATGGCCTGGTATAACAGCAATTGGAATGGTGGAATCTGAGCGTTATATCAAAGGAATAACGACAGTTGAGCGCCGACACTACATTGCTTCAATAGCTCAAGATGCAGAGATTTTTGCACATGCTGTACGTTCTCATTGGGGTATTGAAAATAAATTACATTGGGTACTTGATGTTACTTTTAAAGAAGATGCATCAAGAGTAAGAAGAGATAACTGTGCTGAAAATTTAGGCGTCATTAGACACATTGTCATTAATATTTTGCGTCAAGATAAAACTACAAAAGGAGGTGTCAAAGGACGACGCTATAAGTGCGCTGTAGATTCTGAATATGCAAACAAAGTTCTTGATGGGTTATTTTAGATCACACATGTTTTTGCCCTGCCGCATAACAACCATGGGTGTCCGTCCCCTGGTGTTTATTTTAAAGCTTCGCAGAATTATTGGTATTGAAACGTTGGAGGCTACCCATGTTCAGAGAGCGATGTCTAAGCTGAGTAATGTGGTTTTTAAATCTCCAAGAGACAGATATGAATTCGAAAACGAAGCTTTTGCTCAGTGGGTTAGAACATTGGCTGATTAATAATTCAGCCAGTATTTCTTGGTCTATAAAATCGATTTCTAGAATTAATGTCTATTATTTCTCGTTTTTCGATTAATATGATGGTGGGGTTTACTACATTAATAAACCCACGTTTAATTTACATACCTTTTTTATCGATCACAATATAAGTGAGGTTAATCTAAAATTTGACAAGTATATCA
>CAMDMN010000196.1 GCA_945901965.1 Legionella genomosp. 1
ATTAAAATAGTACCAATAATTCCTGATGGCCCATAGCCCCACTCTCTACTATGACCCCATCTTGGTAAAGCGCCAACTAAAATTAAGACTAAAAAAACAAGTAGTATTGTTCCTAACATGATTGTTCTCCTTTAAATTGCTAATACATCTATTTAACTCTAGCATGGCAAGTTAGTTTACTCCAGAAACATTCTGTAAAAAAACTTCTCACTTGGGCTACGATGACCCAGACCCAGGGTGGAATATAGATCTTATGGAGGTATATCCACTATCAAATAAAACTATTAATCGTAAAAATAGGGGATGTTGACAATTTCTTTAAGCAGACTTCAATAAATATCTATAATACTTATCTATTTATATACGTAAATAATCATGAGAGATTTGGTTGCCGAAACAGTGGCAGATTGTTACTATAAACGTAAATTTTTAGTAAAGAGGTGAGAAATTGATTCAAAAAAATAGCCGTTATGCTTGGTTTATCTGGACACTTGGCGCATCTTTTTTCTTTTTTGAATACATTGTACGGGTATCACCCGGCGTGCTGGCTCAGGAATTAATTCAGTCTTTTAATATTAATGCTTATCAATTAGGCTTATTGTCTTCAGCATTTTCTCTGTCTTATATTTCGATGCAAATTCCTGTAGGAACATTGGTTGATAAATACAGCGTTCGCTGGTTAGTAGGGTTTATGGCACTACTTTGTGCTGGCAGTACGTTTTTATTTGCGACAACTGGAACATTTGAATGGGCTGTATTAGCACGCTTTTTGATTGGTATTACCGGTGCTTTTGCATTTGTTGGTGCTTTGAAAATTGCGACGATGTTTTTTTCGGCTAAGCATTTTGGGTTTTTAGCAGGAATGACGCAAGCTTTGGGCATGCTGGGAGCATCTGCAGGTGTTGGTCCTTTGTCGGTAGCGATAGCATCTATGGGATGGCGTCATACCTTAATGTGTCTGGGTGGGTTGATTGCGGTTCTAGCCTTGCTTATATTTATTTTGGTAAAAGATAAACCAGCTGGCGATGGCTTGAAAGAACGAGGTAGTCATTCTACTTGGGAAGGTTTGGTAACGGTATTTAAGAGTCGGCATACATGGATTAATGTGGTTATCATTGGTTTATTGTACGCGCCCACCATGGTATTTGGTGAGTTGTGGGGGCCATTATATATCGAGCGCGTCTACAATATCTCGCACGTAGAGGCTGCTAGTGTAATTAGTGTTATTTTTATTGGCTGGGCAATTGGAAGTCCATTATTTGGCTGGATATCTGATCGTATTCAACGACGAAAACCAATAGTGATAGCTTCAGCCGCGCTTAGCTTGTTATTTATTTTTATAATACTTTATTGCCCTACATTACCATTGTCATGGGTTTTTGTTGTAGCTTTTTTGTATGGGTTTAGTAACGTTGGTGTATCTACTTGCTATGCAATTGCCGCAGAGCTTACACCGAATCATTTTGCAGGAACGGCACTTGGCTTTACCAACATGGCATCAATCCTGTTAGGAGCTTTATTTCAACCAATCGTAGGACGCCTTCTAGATGTCCATTGGGATGGTAAGTTGGTCGATGGCATGCGATATTATTCAGCAAGTGACTTACAGGTGGCAATGATTTCCCTGCCAGTTTGTTTGGTTATTTGTTTGATTTTGTGCTTATTCTTGAAGGAAAGTTATCCGGGTCGCAGGGTGAGTTAAAGCAAGTTGTTTGCACTTGCTTTAAGAATGCTTTTAATTGGTTCATCTCTTTTTGATTCACTTAACAATTGTGTCCAATCATCAGGTGGGGAACCTTTTTTTAACATTTTTGTAAATACCAGATAGGCATCATTTTTACTGTCATAAGCTCTTTTAGTATCTATATCATTTACCCATGCATAAATTATTACTTTGCTTTCCTGGTGGTATCGAAAAAATAACCTGTACTGTTGAAAGAATTTAGCCCGATGCCAGTGCTTATAATTAAGACCAAGTGTACTACCCAGTCTATATTCAGCTAATGTTGGATCATTAGGAATAATTTCAAAAATCAATTTTGAAATCGCAGCTAACCGTTTTGTGCTATTCTTTTTTTTATAATCTAACTGATTTTTCTGGCAGAGCCTCTCAACATCATCCAATAAAAATTCTAATTGTCCTAGAAAAACTGGGTGAGCGAATATACTCCAACCATTAATGATGAGCCCATCTAATTTTGACAATTACTCATCCTCATCTAAAAGAGGCTTATCTAGCTCAAGTTCAACGCCTAGAACTAATGATTGAATTCGTTGAGATAATTCACTATTTAAAGACATTATATTCTGAGGACTATTTTGCATATCTTTTGCAACAAAGGCTAAAAAATTTTCCACCACCGGATCATCTTTCTCATTATCAGCACGAGTAATAAGAACGCTGCCATTTCCTTGTATGATGTAATGAATTTTATCTCGCTTACACAAATGAAGAGCTTGCCGTACTGTTTCTGGAACCGTAGTTTGATAACGATCTGTTAAAGTTGACTCAACTTCAATTACAGAATTACGCATTTTTCGTTACTCAATTATTTACTTAGGTTAAGTGTAATGCAATTGCATTGTCATGTCAATGTCAATATTTACTTGAAGATAACAACCATGAGAGGGCGTAAATTTGCAAAACTCAAATCGATAATCAACAAGTTAATTACAAGTCATCACTGAATTTCATCAATACCCGTGTTGGGTCAAGGCACCAACCTACATAATCTCCACCTGCGTAGCAGAATCCCCTTTTGTTCCCGTTGAAAGTTCATAACTAACTCGTTGCCCTACTATTAATTCTTTATAACCACCAGTTTGAACTTCTGAAAAGTGCACAAACACTTCATCACTACTGTCATCAGGAGTTATGAACCCATACCCTTTAATTTTATTAAAACGCTTTACTGTACCCATTTTCATCATAATTTTCCTTTAATCTATTCACAACAATTTATTTTTAATGTCTCGATAAAAATTTTCACGAGTCCCAAGTTTTAATAAAGTTAAAATTAGCTCGTCTTCTTCATAGATATAACCTAGCAAAACTTCTTGATTTGAAAGTTTAAATTTATGAATTTTTAAAAAATCTAAATCACCCTTTTTTCGTTCGCCCAACGAAGGATTAACAGCTACCCTTTTAATTTCTTCATCAAGAAGAATTTTATGTTGCTTCGGCAATTTTTTAATGGCTTTCTTAAATGAATTAGATTGTTTAATGCTCAAATTCATAGTCATCGACCAATCCGTTATCTATTTCTGCTTTGGCAAGCAAGCTATCTCTAATAAATTCATAGGATAAGTCAGGATTTTCTTCTGCAATTTTCCCTATTTTTGCCCAATGTTCAATTTGACCAGCTCCAGAGCGAGACATTACCTCACCCACAGCCTTAGCGTGCTGGACTAACTTATCCGACAATCTGACTGACTGAGCCATTTGAACCTCCAAATGTTATATTCCTAATATGACTATAGCATAATGCGACAAAAAATTGCAAGTTACCACGTCGTGCAACAGGGTGAGATTACCTGAAAAAGTGAACATGAAGTTTCCTATCATGCCCCACATCGTCTCAGTGTTAGGTCCGCTGATAGATATTTCCGTATACTAATTTACCGCGTAGCGTTCTCGCCTATAACATTATCAAGAGAAACCAATAATTTAATTTTTTCTAATTTAGATTTAATACTGGCTTTCTTTTCTTCCAAATCATAATCAACTTGCAACCCCACCCAAAAGCCTTCAGACGTTCCTAACGCGCGGGATAATCTTAAGTCAGTATCAGCAGTAACCGCTCGCTTCCCGTGAACAATTTCATTAATACGTCGAGGCGATACTCCAATATCAATTCCTAGCTTATTTTGACTAATATTCATTGGAAGCAAAAACTCCTCAAGTAAGATTTCACCTGGGTGGATATTTTTTAATTTCATCATCATTTACTCCTAATGGTAGTCTATTATTTTACATCAATTACAAATACATTTAATAAATTTATTGATATTATTCTATAATTAAAAATTAAAATAAATTATAAAATATGACTCCAATAGATAAATTAAACCAATGGATATTAGCTGAACGAACGGCTGGTGCACCCAATCCGCAACAAGCAGTATTATCTACAGCTACAAAACAAGCCATCCCACACAGTCGTGTTGTTGCCATTCGTGAAATTAATGAGAAAGGATTACTCTTTTTTACTCAGCGTGGAACTAGGAAAGTTGAAGAAATGACAGCAAACCCTTCTGTTTCAATGACGTTTTGGTTTGAGCTATTAATCAGGGAAATTATAATTGAAGGAATCATTGAGGCCTTAAGTGATGCTGAAAACGAGCTATATTGGCAAGATTATCCTCGTGAAGCACAAATTAAATTTCATAGTTATGCTCCAACATCATCTAAACCAATAAAAGATAAAGAAGAGCTTGAGTTAAAACGGAGCTTGATTCGTGAAGATTATGCTGAAAAACTTATTCCATTAAGCTCACTATATTGTGGATTTCGTTTAAAACCCAATCGATTTGTGTTTTACTCATATCATGCAGATGTACTTTCTGATGTTGTTGAATATACTAAACCCAAGGATGAATGGCAGTCACAATTGCTATCCCCGTAAATTAGATATTAATCCAATTAACCTTACTGGCGCTTCCGTTCCATATTTGACTTTAAATGGAAATACAATGTAAGTTCAATATTCATTAACATCATCTATCTTCATTGCTAATTTTATCTGGCAAG
>CAMDMN010000197.1 GCA_945901965.1 Legionella genomosp. 1
TGAGCCTAAATTAACTAATATTGAATCTTTGATAGAAGCAAGTATTAGTTATTTTAAAGGCGTGCACCTAACAAATCAGAATAAGGTAAATGCCGCTTTACAAAAGCTAGTATATATAACTGAGTTAGAACGAGTTCAGCATGAAGAAATTCTTAATTATACCGAGAATTACACTAAGATAAGTTTTGAAAAACAAGTAGCTTCACTTACAGCAAGAGAGGTAGGCTTAATTCATTCTAAAGATGAATACAATAGAAAATTAGTAGCTTTTATGAATTCTTTTAAAAGCACAATAATAAATGAAGCAAAAGCTGATATCGATATTGATAAAAACGTTGGTCGGTTGTTGAGAGAAAAGGTCAGGCATTTTGAGCGCGAAAATTATAAGGATTTCTATCATTTAGAGATAGTTTTATCCGCCATTGATGGTTTTAAGCAGTATATTTATAAATCAAATATTGCTTTTAATTCTGGTGATTCACTATTTGAAAATGCTGAAACTTTAAGATCTAAAACTAATTTGGTTAGATCATTAGGCGAAATTGCATCAAATGAAGACTCACCCTTAGATGCAAGAATAAGAACTTTAAGTGAAAGAGTAAATAGACGAACTTTTGAAACAAGAATACTTGCCTTTAAGAGTTATGATAGTTTTACTTTTGAGTGGCTTAAGCAATGCATTACGAATCTTTTAGAAAGTATTGGGCTTTATACTACGCATAAAAAGAAATGTTATAATCAACTTATTAAATCAGTAGAAACCCCAAATTTTACTATTACGCAGTTGAGTTCGCGCTTTGGACTATTTTCTGGTGAGAAGATTGATAGAGGATACGATATACCTCAAAATATAGATCAAGTTGCTAATGTGGTAACTTAAGCACTTGCTTAAACTCGTCATACCCCATAGAATTCTACTTTTATTTGTAATATCTGGAGCAACGCATGGGTTGGAATGAGCCTGGTAAAGGTAAAGAACCTTGGGGTGGTAAGAATGAGCCGCCAGATTTGGATGAGGCATTGAAGCGCTTACAAGCTAAATTGAAGAAAATTTTTGTTGGCAAAACAAAGAAAACTGATAATGGCCATTCTGATTTAAATGCAGGTGGAGCTGGAATTTTAGCGCTAGTAATTTTATTAGCGACATTTATTTTATGGGCATTGTCAGGCATATTTATTGTTGATCCAGCAGAGCAAGCAGTTATCCTTCGTTTTGGTAAATATGTTGAAACTGTAGGCCCAGGGCCGCATTGGATTCCACGTATTATTTCAACAAAAATCGTATTGAATGTTGATCGTGTATCAGATTACTCATATTCAGCCCAAATGTTAACTAAAGATGAAAATTTAGTTTCAGTAGCAGTTGCTGTGCAATATCGCATTGGTGAGCTTCAGGATTATTTATTTAATGTATCTGATCCACAAGAAAGCTTACAGCAAGCAACTTCTAGTGCATTGCGACAGGTAGTTGGTACTACTACTTTAGATCAGTTGATTACGGAAGGCCGTGAAGCTTGGGGTAATAATGTCCAGGATTCTTTGGTAAAGACTTTAGAAATATACAAAACTGGTATTATCATCGTCAACGTCTCGCCTCAGCCCGCTCGCGCGCCTGAAAATGTGCAGGATGCATTTGATGATGCGATTAAAGCACAAGAAGATGAAAAACGATTTAAAGAACAAGCTCAAGCCTATGAGGCTCGTGTAGTTCCAATAGCTGATGGTAATGCTAAAAGGATTATTGCTGAGGCAAAAGCATTCGCTGAGCAGGTCGTGTTAAAAGCCGCTGGTGAGTCTTCAGAATTTTTAGCGTTATTGCCGTCGTATATAAGTGCCCCTTTTATTACCAGTGAAAGGATGTATCTTGATACTATGCAACAAATTTTATCTAAAAGTTCTAAAATAGTTGTTGATGGTAAATCAGGCAATTTACTTTATTTGCCGTTGGATAAATTAATGTCGTCACCCGCACCTTTGGCACTGGATAATCCTCATAAATCATCCGACAGTGATAATTCAAATAATCAAGACAAAGATACTAATATGTTTTTTGATGGGCGTGAAATTACAAGGCCTGCTGAGCACTTAGGAAGGGGTAATTGATGAATGCTACTAAAATAACTTCTGGTATATTACTCTTTGTAATATTACTTTTTACGCTTACATCATTGTTTACTATTACAGAAGGTCAACATGCAATTATATTGCGTTTGGGTCGTTTAGTAATGGATAGTAAAACGGATAAAGCTAAGATTGTTGGACCTGGTATCCATTTAAAAATGCCATTTGTTGAAAATGTTAGGACTTTTGATACCCGTATACAAACTCTTGATATAAAATCATCGCGTATAGTTACAAAAGAAAAGAAAGATGTGATTGTTGATTATTATGTAAAGTGGCGTATTGAAAACTTAGCGCAATATTTTAAAGCGACTGGAGGAAATCAATTAAAGGCTGAGACTTTACTTGAGCAACAATTAAATACTTATCTTCGAGCGCAATTTGGTAAGCGCACCATTTCTGATGTTGTATCAGGTGGAAGAGATGATTTAATGCTGATCTTACGTGAGCGCGCGGAGGAGCAAGCAGGACTTCTTGGTATACATGTGGTTGATGTACGTATTAAAGGTATAGAGTTACCAGAAAATACCAGCAATGCTATTTATCAACGAATGCGTGCAGACATGCAAAAAATTGCTAATCGGCATCGCGCTGATGGTCATGCAGCCGCGGAATCAATACAAGCTAATGCGGATGCTACAGTAACTGTATTAATTGCTAAAGCTAAATCTGAGGGACAAATGTTACGGGCCGCAGGTCTTGCAAAAGCTTCTGCTATTTATACCCAAGCATATAGTAAATCTAAGGATTTCTTTGCATTGTATCGCAGTTTAAAAGCTTATGAAGTTAGTTTTAATTCTAAGCATGATATTTTAGTTCTTGATCAAAATAGTTCATTTTTTAATTATTTTAATCATGGTTTTCTAAAAGGTAATAGTGTTGAGGCTAAGCTCAAATAATTTTTTTGTATAAAATTATTATAGTAACTACCCAAACGTCATCCCGAGAGAAGTGAGGGATCTCCTATAATGTGGCATCATGCTATGTTTGAAGATCCCTCGCGATACTCCGAATGACGTGTTAGTAGATATATATTATCTTTTTTTAATTTAAGTTTTGGAGCTTTTGTTTATTATGGGTAAGAATGTTGTTGTCATTGGTACACAATGGGGTGATGAAGGTAAAGGCAAGATTGTCGATTTACTCACCCAGAATGCAGAAGTTGTTGTTCGCTATCAAGGTGGACATAATGCTGGGCATACATTAAAAATTAATGGAGTAAAGACGGTTTTACGTCTTATCCCATCTGGCATGCTGCGTGGGCATGTTAAATGTTATATTGGTAATGGTGTGGTTCTTTCGCCAGATGCTTTGCTTACTGAAATTAGGGAGCTTGAGCAGAAAGGAATTGACGTTAAAAGCCGCTTATATATTAGTAAGGCGTGCCCGTTGATTTTGCCTTGCCATGTGGCTTTGGATAAAGCAAGAGAAGCTGCAAAAGGTAAGGGTGCTATTGGTACGACTGGACGTGGAATTGGCCCGGCATATGAGGATAAAATAGCAAGGCGCGCACTACGAGTTAGTGACTTATTAAACCGTGAGCGTTTTATTACTAAGTTACAAGATCTTTTACAATATTATAATTTTATTTTAACCAATTATCTTAAAGCGCCAGCTGTTGATATTGAGCAGATATTGCAAGAATCTTTAGCATGGGCTGAAGAGCTAAGACCAATGGTTACTGATGTTACAACATGTTTGCATGAGCATCGTAAAAATGGCGATTCTATTTTATTTGAGGGTGCGCAAGGAGTATATTTAGATATTGATCATGGTACTTATCCTTTCGTTACATCATCTAATACTTGTGTAGGCTCTGTTATTAATGGTGCAGGTTTTGGGCCTTTATATCTTGATTATATTCTAGGTATCACCAAAGCTTATACTACACGTGTTGGTGGAGGACCATTTCCTACTGAATTAAATGACGAAATCGGTCAAACTCTTGCGACAAAAGGTAATGAGTTTGGGGCAGTTACTGGTCGACCACGTCGCTGTGGTTGGTTTGATGCAGTATTATTAAGACGATCAATAGAACTTAATAGCCTATCTGGATTATGTATTACTAAGCTTGATGTTTTAGATGGACTTGAAACTATACGTATTGCTGTTGCTTATCGTACTTCTGAAGGTGAAATCTTAACAAGGCCACCACAAGCCGCCGAAGATTTTGAAGGTTTAGAGCCAATTTATGAAGACTTACCTGGTTGGTCTGAATCTACAGTTGATGTAACTTCAATGGCTAAATTACCAGCTAATGCTTTAGCTTATATTAAGCGCATAGAAGAGCTACTTGAAATTCCAGTAGATATGTTATCAACAGGTCCTGAGCGAGATTCAACTATTATCTTACGCGATCCATTTGCTGCTGAATAATCAAGCATTTTGTATCAGCGCCGCTATCTTAATAACATAGTAGGTTGTGTCTCGGCCATATCATTACCCACAAGTTAATTTTATCTTGGCAAGTGAGCGTAACTCCGAGCCACGACCGTTAGAGGTAGCTGTAACAACCTATCCGCCCATAAAGCGCCAGAATGCGCTTAATTTACCAAATATAGAATAGCACGTTTTGAGTTTTAGTTTTAAAAATAGCCTCGATACAAAACGCTTGATTGAGCAACA
>CAMDMN010000198.1 GCA_945901965.1 Legionella genomosp. 1
CTCAGTTTCAGTAGTCAAACGAAGAAAGCAAATTACCTGCACCAATAATTGTATTAATGCAGATGTAAATATCACTACCAATACTTCGAATTTAGAAAATCTTTGAGACATGACCGACCAAAAAGATAGTAAGGTTAGTAAAGAGCAACTAATAAACCCAATTAAATACATGCCTAATTTTTTTTGACCGGTTCCATAATCAGCTTCATTCATTCCATTATGTTCCATTCTAAATAGCCCCCATCAGGTATACTATAGTAAAGACAAAAATCCAGACGATATCTAAAAAATTCCAAAATAATCCCAAATAGGTCATGCGACGTCGTCGCACATGATTTAATTTAATTAGCGGTAGCTGGATCATCAATATTAAAATCCAGAGTAAGCCAAAACTAACATGTAATCCATGCGTGCCAACTAAAGCAAAAAAGGAAGAAATAGCTCCACTCACATCCCATCGAAAACCCTCATTAGCAAGCTTTATAAATTCACTAACTTCTAAATAGATAAAACCTGCTCCCAGTAAGAAAGTAACGCCAAGCCATAGCTGAACTTTACGTAATTTATCCTGATATAAATTTAAAGTTGCAAGGCAAAAAGTAAAGTTTGAGACTAACAAGAGAAATGATTCAATTAATACATCTGGTAAATTTACATAATTTTTTAATACAGGACCAGGAAATCCCGGATTATTCAATACTAAAAACGTCGCAAATAAACTTCCAAATAAAATGCAATCAGTAAGGATGTACAACCAAAAACCAAATACATCGGTTGAATCACTGTTATGATGATGCTCCTCTATTAGCATAGCTTCATTATGCATTATACAAGCTCCCTTAAGTGCGCTAGCTCAGTTTTTTTAACTGTTTCAGCATCAATATAATAATCAACGTTATTAGAAAATGTTCGTGCAATAGCCGTTGCAATTACACCTAATAAACCTATAACTCCTGGAATAAGCATATGCCAAACTAGGGCAAATCCTGTGATTCCAGAAAAAATAGCAATAATAAATCCCGCTGCAGTATTTTTAGGCATATGGATCGCATGATAATGAAGATCTTTAGGATGAACATATCCTTCACTTCTATGCTTTTCCTTATCCACCCAAAATTGATCAAGTGCTTGTACTGTCGGTAAATTGGCAAAGTTATATATTGGAGCAGGAGATGAAATCGACCATTCCAAAGTTCGACCATTCCAGGGATCTCCTGTTCTATCATGAAGAGCATGGCGATTTTTTATAGATACATATAACTGAATAACCTGGCACAAAATACCAACCAAAATCAATAAGGCCCCCATTGCTGCGAAAATTAAGTAGGGTTGATATAGAGTATTTGCATAATGAGCTGTTCGACGCACAAATCCATCAAGTCCTAAAATATACAAAGGCATAAAAGCGCAATAAAATCCTGCCACCCAAAAATAAAAAGCCCTTTTACCCCATGCTTCATCTAAACGAAAACCAAAAACTTTTGGAAACCAATAAGTTACCCCAGCAAAAGATCCAAATAATACTCCGCCAATAATCACATTATGAAAATGTGCGACAAGAAACAAACTATTATGAACTTGAAAATCAACTGGAGGAACTGCCATCATCACCCCGGTCATTCCACCGATTGCAAAAGTAGTAAAAAACGCAGTAACCCAAAGCATGGGTGTTGCCATGATAATCCTGCCCTTAAACATGGTAAACAGCCAATTAAATACTTTCACTCCAGTAGGAATTGCAATAATCATAGTTGCGATTCCAAAAAAGGAATTAACATCAGCCCCGGCACCCATTGTGAAAAAATGATGGAGCCATACGACAAATGAAAGAAAAGTTATCATAGCTATTGCCCATACCATGGTGGTGTAACCAAATAGTTTTTTTTGACTAAAAGTTGCTACCACTTCTGAAAAAATACCAAATACTGGCAAAATGAGAATATATACCTCGGGGTGACCCCAAACCCAGATTAAATTAATATACATCATGCTATTTCCACCTGCAAAATCAGTAAAGAAATGCATATCAAGCATGCGATCTAAAGATAAAAGAGCAAGTGTTACAGTTAAAACAGGGAATGCGAGAGCTACCAAAATCATGGCACACAATGCAGACCAAACAAAAATTGGCATTTTCATTAGGGTCATACCTTTGCAACGCATTTTTAAAATAGTGGCTATAAAATTAATACCCGCAAGTAAAGTTCCAACCCCTGAAATTTGCAAACACCATATGTAGTAATCAACACCAACATCTGGACTATAATACAGCTCAGATAATGGCGGGTATGCAAGCCAACCTGTTGAGGCAAATTCCCCAACTACTAATGAAGTATTACATAACATTGCACCAACAAAGGTTAACCAAAAGCTAAGTGAATTTAGATAAGGATAAGCCACATCACGTGCACCAATTTGTAAAGGAACAATCATATTAAGCAATGCAAAAATAAGTGGCATAGCCACGAAGAAAATCATAATAACGCCATGGGCTGTAAAAATCTCACCGAAATGATGAGCTGGCAAGAAACCTAGTGAATCTCCTGCAGCAATTGCTTGCTGCGATCGCATTAAGAGTGCATCAGAAAAACCACGGAGCAACATTACAAAAGCTAAGATTAAATACATAATCCCAATTTTTTTATGATCAACTGTAGTAATCCAATCATTCCAAAGATATGACCATTTATTAAATACTGTCATTGCAACTAGAAAACTAACAACCACTAGCACCATAAAAGCCCCTGCCCCCATAGCAAAATAGTTATCAAAGGGAATAGCTGCAAGGCTCAATTTACCAAATAATAAATTTTGAATCATAATCATTCCTTCTGGAATTTAATTGTACTTTGACGAGGATGTAATGCACCTACAGAGCTCATATAAGTCATTATTACTTTATTAAATAAGTCATTTTCTACGCCTGCAAATGTATTTGGCTTATCACCCGTTGATGGTTGTAACAACTGATTGTAAGCTATGTCTGTTAATGAAGTAGGTGATTTTTTAACTTGCAAAAACCATTTTTCTAATTCTTGTGGTGGTACTACGTGAACTTCAAAATGCATATCTGAAAAACCATCGCCATTGAATTGGGTATTTAAACCATCATAAACCCCAGGCTCATTAGCTAGCAGATGAAGACGGGTACGCATCCCCGCCATGGCATAAATCTGACTACCTAATTGTGGAATAAAAAAGGCACTCATTGGGACATTATCTGTTGTTATCCAATATTCAACTTGCTGACCTAAAGGAATTTCAAGATAATTTACAGTTGCAATGTTTTGTTCGGGATAAATAAATAACCATTTCCATGGTAAAGCAATCACTTGGACCAACATAGGCTTTTGATCGTGCCCCGCTATTCGTTGATAAGGATCTAACTCATGCGTCTTTTTCCAGGTCATAGTAGCTAAGATCAATATAATCACACAGGGAATACCCCACCATAATATTTCCAAATAAAAATTATGGCTCCAATTTGGTTTATAATCCCTTATACGGTGTGATACTTGATAATGATATACAAAAGTAATGCTCATAATGATAACGGGTAAAACCACTATCAACATTAATGCCAAGGTATCAAAAAATAATTTGCGTTCTTCATAGGCAATTATTCCCTTGGGATTTAACATACCAATGAAGTGCTCTTTGCATCCTGTTAATGAAATTAGGATCAAAGAACCTAAGATGATAAATACTATTTTAAAAAGCCCGCTAGAGAATTTTATATTCATATTAGTAGCTCTTATCCTTCGAGACATAAACGCTCCTTTTTACCATACTTCCCAGGGCAAGATCATCAAAGTTTAAAAATAGCACGCTTAGGGGCTGCGTGCCCACCATAATAACAAGATGAGCTCGACTGGTGGGCACGTCGTTGCACTCCTTTGCACCACCCTACATAACATTGTGCTATTTTTAAACTTTGATGCTCCCGTCCTGCCATACTTCCTTATCCATAAATATAATGATACGATTTAATATAAAATACAAAGGGTATTTTAATTTATATAATAACTATGGATGGTTTATATGACATATATAATATTTGCTCGTTGGTTTGGCATAGTATCCCTAATACTTTCTTTAGGAATTTTATTTAATCTAGAGGATGCCCGCAATATGGCAAAGCACATGGTAAAATCAGATTCTGGTTATATCATGGGTGGAGTTCTCCCCACTATATTTGGCACTTTATCTTTAATGTTTGCTAATAGCTTTGACTTAGGTTGGACTCTAATCATCACTTTTATTGGAACAAGCATGGTAATAATTGGTATTTTCCGAGTTATTTTTGTTAAGCAATGGAAGTCACTACTATCAAAATACATAGAAGAAATACCATTTTTATTTAGCTTATTCGGCTTAATGTTCGGTGTGGTATTAATCTATATTGGATTTATTGCGGGTCATTTTTCATTCTCTCATATTTAGGGATAATAAGAGCGCGTAAAGACTTATTGTTACTGAGAAGCGTTAAAGATGTAATCAAAGTGATAATCGCCATAAAAATCAAATAATAACCAGGTGAGACAAGACTTATTTTTTCCGTCATTAAATTAGCAATCAGTGGCATACTCCCGCCGAATAAAGCAGATCCCAAATTATAAGTAAATGCTATACCACTATATCGAACGTTCAAAGGGCAATTTTCAAC
>CAMDMN010000199.1 GCA_945901965.1 Legionella genomosp. 1
TAAGTTCACTTTGCTAGAAACTTTCCCGGATTACGCTTCGCTCCATCCAGGCTACAAAACTAATTGGTTCCGTCTTTGCGAGCGTTAGCGAAGCAATCTAGTGGCCTTAAACGACGCTGGATTGCTTCGCTAACGCTCGCAAAGACGTACTTTTGTATATGTAATCTCTTAAGGTAGTGCTATTAGGCCTTGGCCCAGCCTACATCGAATAATAAGGTGAGGATTAAGGATGTTAAATAAGTTGGGCGTCTTAAGAATTGTAATGATGCTAGCTACATTGGTGCCGGTAAAATCAGCATTTGCCGCGGCTAATTATTGGCAAATGAATATGCCTAAAGGGGTTACCCCGATTAGCAAAGATATCTATGATTTACATATGATAGCTATTTATATCTGCGCGGCAATCGGTATTTTAGTATTTGGAGTTATGATTTATGCTCTTGTGCATCATCGTAAATCAAAAGGATACACTCCCGCTACTTTTCATGATAATAATCGTTTAGAAATAATATGGACTATAATTCCTTTTTTAATTTTAATTGGCCTTGCGATTCCTGCAACAAAAGTATTAATCCGAATGGAAGATAGTGCGGATTCAGATGTTACAATTAAAGTTATTGGTCATCAGTGGAAATGGCAATATCAATATTTAGATCAAGGAATTAGTTTTTATAGTAGTTTATCAACACCTTTTAGCCAAATTCAAAATAAAGATCCTAAAGGGCAATGGTATCTTCTCGAGGTTGATCACCCAGTCGTGGTTCCAATTAATAAAAAAATTAGATTTTTGGTTACGTCTACTGATGTAATTCATTCATGGTGGGTTCCTGAGCTTGGAATTAAGCGAGATGCAATTCCTGGGTTTATGTATGAAGCGTGGGCAAGAATTGAAAAGCCAGGTGTCTATCGTGGCCAATGTACGGAGCTTTGCGGTATTAACCATGGGTTTATGCCTATTGTTGTAAATGCTGTCAGTGAAGATGAATTTAACCAATGGGTAAATGCGCAAACAAAAGTTGAAGATAGATATAGTGCCACTGTATCTAATCCTGCTGATCAGAAAACAATGACCCGATCTGAATTAATGCAGTTAGGTAAAGATAAATATAATTTGGTATGTGGGGCTTGCCATATGACTAATGGCAAGGGGTTGCCACCATTATATCCCGCCTTAAAAAATAGCTCTGTTGCTGTTGGTAAACCAATATCAAGACATATTGCAATGATTCTAAATGGGGTTCCAGGCTCTGCTATGCAACCTTATAAAGAGCAATTATCTGATAAAGAGATAGCCGCAATTACAACATATGAACGCAACGCCTGGGGGAATAATACAGATGATGTTATTCAACCAGCTGATGTTGCTTTAGTACGACAGGGCGAAATTCAATCACCCATAATAGTGAATAAAGCCCAAGCAGGAGGTTTACGATGATGCACGCAGCAGTCCATGGAACAGAACATGAGGATCATGGCCCAGAGCAAGGTAAAGGCATTATGGGCTTCATTAAACGTTGGTTGTTTACTACTAACCATAAAGATATTGGCACATTGTATTTATGGCTTGCGATGATAAGTTTTTTTGTGGCAGGTGGTATGGCTTTGATAATTCGTGCGGAATTATTTCAACCAGGTCATCGTTTTGTTGATCCTAATTTCTTTAACCAAATGACCACAATGCATGGTTTGGTGATGCTTTTTGGTGTGGTAATGCCTGCCTTTACTGGCATGGCTAATTGGCAAGTACCAATGATGATTGGTGCCCCAGATATGGCCCTCCCACGGTTAAATAACTGGAGTTTTTGGATCCTGCCATTTGCTTTTTGCCTACTTTTCTCAACGATGTTTCATGCAGGTGGCGGGCCTAATTTTGGCTGGACAATGTATGCTCCATTATCTACAAAATTTGCTCCACCAAGTACTGATTTTATGATTTTTTCCATACATATGATGGGGCTTTCCTCAATTATGGGATCGATAAATATCATTGCAACTATTCTTAATATGCGTGCACCAGGTATGACGCTGATGAAAATGCCAGTTTTTGTATGGAGCTGGTTAGTTACGGCTTTCTTACTTATAGCAATTATGCCTGTATTAGCAGGAGCTGTGACCATGATGCTTGCAGATAGGCATTTTGGCACTAGTTTTTTTGAAGCGGCAGGTGGTGGTGATCCAATTTTATTTCAGCATGTGTTTTGGTTTTTTGGTCATCCTGAAGTATATGTTTTAGTTATGCCAGCATTTGGTGTTATTTCTGAAATAATCCCTACTTTTAGTAGAAAACCATTATTTGGTTACCATTTTATGGTGTACGCGATTATTAGTATTGCTCTTTTGTCTTTTGTCGTGTGGGTTCATCATATGTTTACCACGGGCGTTCCCTTAGGCGCTGAGCTTTTCTTCATGTATACCACCATGCTTATCGCAGTCCCCACTGGGATTAAAGTATTTAATTGGGTGGCAACAATGTTTAAAGGCTCAATGACTTTTGAAACCCCAATGCTTTTCGCTATAGCCTTTGTGTTTTTATTTACCATTGGTGGCTTTACTGGTTTAATGCTTGCTTTAGTGCCTAGTGATTTCCAATACCAAGATACTTATTTTGTGGTAGGCCATTTCCATTATGTATTAGTTCCAGGCGTTATCTTTGCGTTAATGGCAGCTACTTATTATTGGTTGCCAAAATGGACCGGGCATATGTACAACGAGACTTTAGGTAAATGGCATTTTTGGCTGTCAGTAATTTCAGTTAACATCGCCTTTTTCCCTATGCACTTTTTAGGACTCGCTGGAATGCCTCGGCGAATACCAGATTATGCTTTGCAATTTACTAATTTTAATATGATTTCATCAATTGGCGCGTTTATATTTGGTTTTTCCCAATTGTTATTTTTATATAATGTTATTGCAACTGTACGTCGTGGGAAGAAGGCTACTGATAGAGTTTGGGAAGGTTCGCATGGGCTTGAGTGGACATTATCATCGCCACCACCATACCATAGTTTTACAACACCACCTGAAATACATTAATAGGATAAAAAATGGCTGTAAAGCGTAATGTTAAGCTACTGATTTTGCTTACAGCCATAGTAATTGGGATGTTTGGTTTTGCCTTTGCGTTGGTGCCTATTTATAACACCTTATGTAAGACCCTTGGAATTAATGGAAAAACTAATGCTACATCAATTGCTTACGATGTAACTAAAGCAAAAATTGAAAAAAGAGAAGTTTTAGTTGAATTTGTAGCCACTAATAATGGCGGGATTCCTTGGAAATTTTATCCTAAAATTAATAAATTGAAAGTTCATCCAGGTGAAATTGCGCGACTTGCGTTTTATGCTGAAAATACAACAGATCATACTATGGTAGTCCAGGCAATACCTAGTGTTACTCCAGGCATTGCTGCAAAATATTTAAAGAAAACCGAATGTTTTTGTTTTACACAACAAACATTAAATGGGCATGAAGCGATGGACATGCCATTACTCTTTCATCTTGACCCGGATTTGCCTGACAATGTAAAAACAATTACTTTGTCTTATACGTTGTTTGATGTTTCTGATAGAGCTAATAAATAGGAGAAGTACATATTATGGGCGCACATGGCACATATTTTATCCCTAAACCTAGCCATTGGCCATTAGTTGGTTCAATTGGCCTCACCACTACATTAGTAGGCGCTGGTTCCTGGCTGCATACTGATTGGTATGGTCCTTATATTTTCACTGTTGGGCTATTTATATTATTTTCTATGATGTTTGGTTGGTTTGGCCAAGTTATCTATGAAAATCAAAAGGGTTTATATGATCTTCAAGTAGATCGTTCATTTCGTTGGGGCATGTGTTGGTTTATTTTCTCTGAAGTTTGTTTTTTCGGGGCATTTTTTGGCGCATTATTTTTTGCACGATTTTGGGTGATCCCTTTATTGGGTGGGGAAATGCATCCAATGACGCATATAACCCTGTGGCCAGATTTTAAAGCGGCTTGGCCACTCTTAACTAATCCTTCCAATCAAATTTTCGTAGGGGCTAAAGAAAACATGCCGGCATGGGGGTTAGCAGCTATTAATACCTTGGTATTATTAACCTCCGGAGTAACTATTACTTGGGCGCACTGGGCCTTAAAAATGAATAAGCGCCGTCAATTAGATATAGGTTTATTTTTAACCATAGCTCTCGGTGCATTTTTCTTATTTTTACAAGCGCATGAGTATTATGATGCATATACAGAGATGAATTTAACTTTAGATGCTGGAATTTATGGCACAACATTCTTCATGTTAACAGGTTTTCATGGATTGCACGTTACCATTGGTACAATTATGTTAATCGTTATTTTAGTAAGAACACTACGCGGACATTTTACCCCGGAACGCCATTTTGCCTTCGAAGCAGTAGCTTGGTATTGGCATTTTGTGGATGTGGTGTGGTTGTTTTTATTTATTTTTGTTTATTGGTTGTAGCTTAATTGGTGGGCACCCACCCTACGAGTAGTGTGTAGCCTTGATGCAGCCATAGCGTTCCCCACAAGTCATAAATTATCGTAGCCTTGATGCAGCGCAGCGTAATCAAGGTTTTCATCCCACCTCAAATAAAGGCAATTCATATCCACAAGTTTTTGCTTTTAAATAAACCTTGATTACGCTGCGCTGCATCA
>CAMDMN010000200.1 GCA_945901965.1 Legionella genomosp. 1
GAAATATTTGTTATTTTTTTGTTTTACAATTAGCAGTTATTTTGCGAGAAGGAGCTTCAGTTTTTAATGTTATTCGCGATCTTTTAGAGGGGTTTCCTCTGGCGGAAGCGGTAACTAATAGTATTCCTAATCCTCATTATGGAAAAGAAGTTGTTAGCGCATTAAGTTCTAAAGATGGAGTTAATTTAATTAGAGTAGCCTATGTAATTGATATTTTTTCTCGCTATGGAGTTATATTTTTATTATTTATGGCAGGCCTTGAGAGCTCGATTGAAGATATTAAAAATGCAGGAAGAGAGTCATTGCAAGTTGCAATCATTGGTGTAGTGGCTCCAATGATTTTTGGTTTTATAATTATTTATCTTTTAATGCCAGAATCATCATTAAACGCCGATCTTTTTGTGGCAGCAACTTTAAGTGCAACATCTGTAGGGATTACCGCACGCGTTCTTAAAGATTTAAATAAATTAAAAACCCGTGCGGCACGCACTATTTTAGGCGCCGCTATGATTGATGATATCTTGGGTTTAGTAATCCTTGCCATTGTTAGTAGTCTTATTATTGGTGGCGCTGTTAATCCTTGGGTAATAAGTCAGATTATTTTAGTTGTTGTTATATTTTTGGTATCTGTTTTGTTATTTGGTCCTTTTGTTTTAAAAAAAACAGTAGGATTTTTTAAGTTTCTTGATCCTTGGGAAGAAAAATTAGTAATCTCATTTTTGTTTCTTATGATGTTGGCGTACCTTGCAACGTTAGCGCAATTAGCAATGATAGTTGGTGCATTTGCGGCAGGCATCATTATACATGATGGTTTTTTCATAAATGATAAAGAGACTAAAAAAAATACTCTCACCATTAAAGAGTTAGTTGCACCGCTAGAAGCACTATTAGCACCTTTGTTTTTTGTGTTGATAGGTATTCAGGTAAAAATAGAATCATTTTTTAACTGGCATGTAATAACAGTCGCTTTTGGTTTAATAATAGCGGCAATTTTAGGTAAATTAATCTCAGGATTTGGTAGTCGTATAAAAGGGGAGCGGTTTCTTATTGGTATAGGAATGTTGCCTAGAGGTGAAGTCGGATTAATCTTTGCATCAATAGGAAAAACTCTTGGTGTTGTTTCAGATGAATTATTTTCAGCAATTATTTTGATGGTAATTATAACTACGGTTATAGCGCCAATTTGGCTAAAATCACGTTTTGCTGCATCTTAAGGATAAAATTTAATTATGCTACCAAAAGAAGAATACATTCTTAACGATGTAAAGCGTGCACTTAGTGAAGATATTGGCACCGGTGATGTTACAGCGGCTTTAATACCAAAAGATTTGAAAATTAAAGCTATGATAATTTCGCGCGAGCCGATGTTTGTCGCGGGTATGCCTTGGGTTGATAATGTTTTTAAAGAGATTGATCCTTCTATACGTTTAGAGTGGTTAGTTGATGAAGGTTCATGGCTAAATTCGCCATCAACTCTTTGTAATATCACAGGGGTCGCTCGTAATATATTAACAGCTGAACGTACAGCTTTAAATTTTTTACAAACAATATCTGCAACTGCTACAGAAACATATAAATATATTCAAGTAATTAAAAATTATAATACAAAGCTTTTAGATACAAGAAAAACGCTCCCAGGCTTACGTTTGGCGCAAAAATATGCGGTTTTTGCAGCTGGAGGAGTTAATCATCGTTTTGGCTTATATGATGCATTTTTGATTAAGGAAAATCATATTAAATCATGTGGGTCGATAACTAAGGCGATTAAAGCCGCACGAGATTTAAATAAAGATTTATTTTTAGAGGTCGAAGTTGAGAATTTAGAAGAATTAAATGAAGCTTTAAAGTCTAAGCCTCACCGAATTTTACTTGATAATTTTAGTTTGGAAATGATATCTAAAGCAGTTCTGATAAATAATCCAAAGTTTTGTGATTTAGAAGTATCAGGTGGCGTTTCTTTAGCAAATATTGAATCTATTGCGAAAACAGGAGTTGATTATATTTCAGTTGGCGCTATTACTAAATCAATTAAAGCTATAGATTTGAGTTTATTGATAGAGGATATTGTATGAGTTACAAAATAATTTTAACAGGTGGTGGAACAGCTGGGCATGTTACTCCTAATCTTGCTTTAATTGATGAATTACAGCCTAAAGGTTGGCATATTGATTATATAGGATCAGCTTTTGGGATTGAAAAAGATCTTATATCCGCGCGTAAAATCCCTTTTCATGCAGTGAATTCTGGTAAATTAAGAAGATATTTAAGTTTTAAGAATTTATTAGATCCTTTTAAAATTTTACTAGGGATTTGGCAATCTTATTTTTTGATTAAAAAACTAAAGCCTAATGTAATTTTTTCTAAAGGTGGATTTGTAGCTTTCCCTGTAGTTGTTGGTGGCTGGTTAAATCGTATTCCAATTGTAGCTCATGAGTCAGATTTAACTCCAGGGCTTGCGAATCGTTTAAGTTTTCCATTTGTTAATAAAATTTGCCTTACTTTTGATGGTGCTAAAAAGCATTTTAAAGATCAAGATAAGGTAATAGTAACTGGCACACCTATTCGTTCACAATTGTTTGAAGGCAATAAAGCAAAGGGTCTTGAACTTTGTGGGTTTAATGAATCTAAGCCTTGTTTACTGATAATTGGCGGGAGTCAGGGGGCAAATTTATTAAATAAAACTGTGCGAGAAGCATTAGATAAAATATCTTTGAAATTTCAGCTAATTCATATCTGTGGTAAGGGAAAAGCAGATAATAATTATTTAAATAAAGCAGGTTATTGCCAATTTGAATATATAAGTAATGAGTTGGCAGATTTATTTGCAGCAGCTGATATTGTAGTTTCTAGATCTGGTGCTAATTCCGTGTATGAAATATTAGCTTTAGCAAAGCCACATGTTTTTATTCCATTATCGCAAAAAGTAAGTCGTGGTGATCAGATTCATAACGCACGATATTTTGAGAATCAGGGGATATCTGAAGTTATTGCTGATGATAAATTAACAGCAGATACTTTAATGGCTGCTGTTGATAAAGTTGATAATAATCGTGAAGAAATTATTAAAAAAATAAAGGCGTTAGGTATTGAGTCAGCTTCATTGAAGATAGTTGAGATATTAGAAAATTGCGTTTAAAGATGTTTATCATATAAATGTAGTCAGTTGCAGCAAAAGCTCTCAAAACTAACTTTGATTCTAGTTTATTTGGTCAAGTTTCAGATACTCTTGAATATTGTGTACACCCAACATCACCTGAAGTTTATACAAGTTGCGGTCAAAAATTTTGATAATCTAAAAATCACGAAAAAAATACATATTTGTGCAATTTTATAAGTTTACATTCAATTTGGAATAATGTAGTCTATAATTTGAGTATAATTTATATAATTTGAAGGAATTATATGTCATTATTTTCTGACACAGTTGCAAAGCTAAGTGGATTATACGGTATGCCTGCTAACGAAGTAGAATCTAAACTTCAAGAACTTGGTAATAGACTTAATTTTAAAAAACCAGGCAGCAATGTTATTGATCCTGATGCACTTGTATGGAAGGACATAGCTGATGCTCTTTCAACGCGCAAATCCAAAGCCCCGGAAGCAATAGCCGCCATTGAATCGGTGTTAACTCGCCCGAGAATTGCGCATGAGTTAACTCTAAAGATGCAAGAATTACAACATGTGTTTATTGCAGATTTTGCCGTGCATAAAATTGATGGTGCCAGCTATCATTTTTATGGTCATGGTGAGGAAATGTCAAAAGATCCAGGCGAATTTATTCCTACTCTTTTACCTAGAGGTAGTGTAATTAATACATTAATACAGGCAACTACGAATGCTCTGGGAGCTGCACATGATATTATTCAAGGAAAAACCCCATTTCCAACTAATGAACGAGAATCTGCAAAAATTTTTATAAAAAGAACACAAGAAATGATTACTGAATATATTGGTGATGAAGCTAGTTTTTCAGCGGATGAATTAAAAGCTCTTAAAGATTATAGAGATAAAGCAGTCCCATTTATGGCTGAAGAATGTATCGTAAATTCTACTTATTTGCTGTTTAACTCAGGAAAAAGGGATTTTGATAATATATTACTGCTTGTCCAAAAAAGCTTGGTGCCTGATGCAAAATCTGATTTGGATCCAGTTACCGCTGCTATGAAAATGTCTATGGCAATATCTGATACTCGTCGCAGTGAAATTAAACATGTTTTAAGAAAGTTTGAAGTAATTATTAATATTCCAGAAGATAAAGTTCCAGAACTAGAAAAACTTATTCTAGGCATTGAGTTACTTAAACCAGGTGAAACTATTAATAAACTTAAGGCCGAAAAAACTCCTGAATCCGAAGAAAAACTAATGAAAATAGAAGGCTTTTTATTACGTATAGGGCAAAATATAAGAATGTCTGCTGAGCTTTCTGTAGTTACGAAGAAAGAAGAGGCGGACAAAGTACCAGGAAGAGGCAGAGTTACATTAATTAGTGATCTTCGCGCCAATAAAGATGCGGCTGTTAGTATTGAAGATCATCTCCAACCTTTTTTAGGAGCTATTTTAGGTCCATATGGCGAATGCTCTTTTGCAAAAGCCCTAGGAGAAATTGATCAACGTGAACTAAAAGAGCAAG
>CAMDMN010000201.1 GCA_945901965.1 Legionella genomosp. 1
TTTTGCCAATACGATGCCACTCAAATGCAACAATTAGAGGGTATTTGTTTTTACAATTTTTATTACTAATTATTTTTCTGGAAATCAGAGAAAAACTTAATGAACATTTTACCGTTGATCAAGCATTAATGGCATTACGAACATTAAAATGTAAGGTCTATGATAGTAAAATTATCGTTCAGGAAAAAACAAAAATTCATAAGAAAATCTTTGAATTAGCAGATCTTCAACCCGAGCCGATCCTAGTGCCTAACTCCTGGGGAATTTAGGAAATTAATTTCAAGACATCCTCTTATTAGAATAAGAGGATGTCTTTTTGAATTTTTCAAAAAGGGTAAGGCGGTGCGAGAATTTTTTCAGTCCTGGGTAAAGAATTGTCAATCAGCACCCTAAAGGGACCTTTCCGACCGCACCTTAATGGACCCACCAAAACCGCACCTTAATGGACCCAGGGTAACCGCACCCTAATGGACCCACCAGGCATATCAAACTTCCGTCAAATTAGAGTACTATTTTCTTGATTACTATCAAGGAGAATTGCTCATGGCTAGGAGAAGTTTTGAAATGTATGAAATTCGTCAAATTATTGTCTGTCTACGATCGGGTGAAACAATACGAGGCATTGCGCAGACAAAATTAGCTAACCGCAAAAAGATAAGGGCCGTTCGAAAAATTGCAGTCCAACAAAATTGGTTGGATATCAAAGAAGAGATACCTACGGATGAAGTTTTAGCTACTTTTTTTAAACCGCCAACTAGTGCAAAGATAACGCAACCCTCTGTCTTGCCTTACAGCAAAAAAATTGAAGAATGGTGCCAACAAGGCATTCAGGGCACAACGATGTACGCTGCATTAAAGCGCCAGCACGGGTTTGAAGGCTCCTATGACTCCGTACAGCGCTTTGTAAAAAAGATTAAAGACAATTTGCCGCCAGCTGTTACGACTATTTTGGAATTTAAACCAGGTGAATGCGCACAGGTTGATTTTGGTTACGGACCTAAATTAGTTGATGAAGTAACCGGGAAAGTCACTAAAACCTGGATTTTTGTTATGGTCTTGGGTTGGAGTCGGCATATGTACGCGGAATTGGTCCTGCATCAGGATGTTGAAACGTGGCTTGGTTGTCATCGCCGTGCATTTGAATTTTTTAATGGTGTTCCCAAAAAAATTATCATTGATAATGCAAAATGCGCTATCACCAAAGCCTGTTATTACGACCCTGTTGTGCAACGATCCTATGCTGATTATGCGGAAGGATATGGCTTTATAATTTCGGCTTGCCCACCACGAGACCCACAAAAAAGGCCGTGTTGAATCAGGCGTAAAGTATGTAAAAAACAACTTTGTTCCATTACGTGAGTTTAAGAGCTTGGCCAATGGTAACCAGCAATTAATACAGTGGGTTTTATCAGAAGCCGGTAATCGCATCCACGGCACAACACGTGCTAAGCCGCTGACGTTATTCACTCAGACCGAGGCATTGTTATTGCAACCATTGCCAGATAACCCGCCTGAATGTGCAGTATGGGAAAAGGTGAAGCTTCATAATGATTGTCATGTCATGTATCTGCAATGCCGGTATTCAGCGCTGTCCATGGCCATTAGGATTGATCCACTTTCGGACATTAATTTTGATCCACCCTAGGTAAATTTTTTTTGTGCATTAAGGCTATTTTTAAGTCTGTAGCTTTCACCTCCCAACATAAAAATTTGTGCATGATGAATTATCCTGTCAATAATGGGGACGGCAATATTGTTATCACAAAAAAAATCACCCCATTGGGTAAAATCTTTGTTGGTTGTGATAATTAATGAACGATACTCATACATCGAATGAATCAGTTGAAACAAGTTGTAATTGCTTTGTTTATCTAAAGGCAAGTAACCAAGTTCATCGACTATCAATAAATCATATTTACACAGTTCATTGATTTTCCTTTTCAATTCATTCTTTAATTGTGCTAATTCTAAAATTTCATTGAGAGCTAACATACTGGTAAACAGGACCTTAAACCCGGCGGCAGTGGCTTTTAATCCAATACCAATTGCAAGATGGGTCTTACCAACACCTGGTGGACCAATAAAAATCAGATTCTGACGATTTTCAATAAATTGGAAATCAAGTAATTGGTTGACCTGTCTTTTATTGATGGTTGTTTGATGCTGATAATCAAACTCTTCGAGATGTTTAAGGACAGGGAAATCGGCTTTTCTCTGATTTAAATCCACACGTCTTTTATTGCGTTGTTGTAATTCCTTCGTTACCATCGCACAAGCAAATTGCAAATAAGATAATTGCTGAGTTTCTGCTTCTACAATCAGTGATTCTAGGGAAGTGGCTAGGTTGTTAAATTTTAAGCTTTTAAATGCTTCTGACACGTCTTTAATGGATTGCATGTGAGTTTCCTGGGGTTGTTAAATCTGCATAGCAATCAAGACTACTGTTTTTTGTTTGTTGCTTGGTTTTTTTAATTTTCATCATATACGCCTGCAAATACTCTCTCAAGTAAGTCACAGTCAGGCTTGGGCGTTGACACAGCTTGTGTATAATATCTTTGTCTATGGGCTCACAAAACGACTGAAATACTTTCAAAGCCCCTCTTAATTGGTCTTTGTAAATATGAGGGGATGTGGTTTTTAGCAGATGGCATAACAAGCGTCCTGTTGTGTCATCAAGGGCTTCAATAACCTTTGCTTCTAAGTCAGCAGTTAACTCGCTTAAATCACGATAGTGAGCCGTATTTTTGATAATTTGACCTTTTAATTTTGAAAGCGTATGTCGGGCTATTTCTTGTTGACTAACGGGCTCGAAAATAATTAATACACCATCTTCTTCTTTAACGCAGACATCAGATTTTTGATAAACTATGGGTACGGAATACTTGTTACCATTCCAGCTTAATAATCCGGTTTTGTCAGCCTTTCTTGTGATATGTGTAGAATATTCATAGGTGTAGCTTGATAACTGATAGGGTTTTAAATACGCCTTCTCCTGGGTATCAAAAAGCACTTGGGGTATTTGCTTGGTCGTGCCATGAACCCTTTGATTGGCAATGGTGTCTAACCACTCCAGGGTATAGCACTGTAATCCACCCCAGTTTTCAAATTCTTCTGCATAAAAACCATTGTTTTCAGCAAATTTGACTCCAGCTTCAACCTTACCCTTGCTTTCCGGATCGTATCCTTCACAGGCTCTAATATTAAAGCCAGCATAGGTTGCATATCGTGCAAACGCATTATTTAAAACCAGCTCCCGGTACTCTTCTTTAATCACCACGAGTTTTGTTTGATCGTAAACACATTCTTCAGGGCAGCCTCCAAAATAACGAAAAGCAGCATCATGCATTTTTATCATCATCTCTGTGTTAATCGGTTTTTGTGATACAGCCACGTACATTAAACGCGAATAAGACAATACAAAGACCACAAAATACACACTAGTCTTTTTGCCATTAATAATTACATCATGCAGCTCTCCTGGGTCTACCTGACATTGATGTCCTGGAATCATATCTAATACAGGCTCATAGTATCTTGCTTGTTTAACCGTAATGGTATCCTTAAGTTTTTCGACATAACGTCTGACGGTTCTATCTGAAATACTTAAATCAGATACCTTGGCTTTAAGTTTTCTTAATATTTTAACCGCACTTAAGTTTGGATAGGTCTGTAATAAATGAATGATATATTCTCTATAGTCATCCAATGTTTTTTCTTTTGAGGTGTCATTCTGAAGTTTGGTTAATGACGTTTCATCAAGACCCAAATATTTGCGAACGGTATTTCTTGATAAACCAAGTTCTTTTGCGATTTCTCTTTGACTTAATCCTTGACCATTATTGTATAATGCTTTTACTTTATGTATCACGAGCCACTCCTTCATATTTATATCTCATTCAATTTAATCGACTGAATGATAGTATAATTTTTCTACTAAAGTGGATCAATTTTATTGTCCGCTAGTGGATCATTTTAATTGGCCATTAACAATTCAGCGCCATATCAATTGGTTCAAGAAATATTATGGCTTCGAGCGACGGAGACAACGGTTCGGATATACCAGGAACATACATTGGTTGCGGTTCATCCAAGGTTAATTGTGCCTGGAACCAAGCATGCCATCGACGCCCACCTTCCTCCGAATGCAAGCGCATATGCTATGCAGGATGCTGCATGGTGTTTAGAACAATCCGGCAGTGTAGGAATACATTGCAAGCAAGTGATTACGATTTTGTTGACAGATAAAGTGACTGATTATCTCCGCGCAGCACAAGGAGTACTTAGCTTAAATAAAAAATATGGTAGCGCACGCTTGGATGCCGCATGCCACCGAGCACTGATGTTCAATAGTATTCATTATAAAACCATTAAATCCATTCTGAAGGAGGGATTAGAATACCAACCCTTTCCGACTGAACATGCATTTGATGCACCGGCAGAAACGTACACCGGACAGGCGCGTTTCTGCCGAGACACATCAACACTTTTACAATAACTTAAACGAAGGAATATAGGTCATGACACATCCAATGCCAGAAATAAACACCCTGCTTAAGCAGGTACGATTATTACATGTTATGGAGCAATTGCCATTACGTAATC
>CAMDMN010000202.1 GCA_945901965.1 Legionella genomosp. 1
GTGACATAAAAATAATGATATGATTATTACGAATTATGGGCGGTAGATTCCAGATAAATCTACTGTTGTCTGGTATAGACCAATTTGTTGAGCGAACAAGCTGTATAACTTCACGTTGATCAATTTACTTAGCTATACTGTTACTCATAACAATTTAAAAAAACAGTTAGGGGTAATTATGGACGCATCACATTTGATTGTTCAATTTGGATTCATAATCAGCTTATTAGCCAATGCTTTGCTCTTTATCCCACAAATCATTGCCATTAATAAAAAAAAATCTGCCGAAGGCGTTTCGCTAGTGACATTCGGTGGATTTAATGTGATACAAACATTTACTATGTTTCACGGATTATTGACGCATGACTACCTACTTGCTGGGGGATATCTTTTAAGCATGATTACTTGCGGGATAGTATCAGGACTAATCATATATTATAGATACATCAACCATTGCGAGAAGGGCTAATAAGCGCATTGCAACCATTATTGAAATAATTTTCTCACATAACACTGCTTCACCACACCAACAATTGGCACCATTTTATTGATTATTTTTTGATTCAAATTTTTGATTCAAATATTTACATTTAGTTTAAAGTTTGGTAGTATGTGGGCTCTCATGAATATAAATATGAAATTCAGTACTGTTTTGGAGAGTAGACTATGAAAGTCTTAGTTACCAAGAAAGCAATCCTAAAATATGATGAATTACATACTTCTAAGAAAGCCGCATGTGTTTTAACAATTAGTGTCGGGCAACCCAATCATGAGGGGGATAAATTGCTTGCAACGATACTTGCTGCGAATAAAAATTTTTCATCTTGCATTGTTATGGTTTGTGATAGTTTACAGCGCCATACGATGAGCATAGACTCAAATTTATCATTTGAAACCTTGCATGCAGATTCTAATAAATTAGGGGCCGAGTGGATTGAACGAAACTTATCGACCATACAGCATTTTAAAATACCTTATAAAATATCGCAATGGGATGAGTGGCTTGCTCATAATGATTTTCTGGTGAAACAAGATCTGATTAAAGCTTTGTATAAAAATGATCTACTTTTTAGAAAAAGTATTGATGAAACAGTCGCTGAGTTTGTTTCTCGTAAAGCGAAGCATACTACGTTTAATATTGATGCAGCATACAAGGCGAGTTGTGATTACTTATTGGAAGAATGCGCTGTAATGTTGTTACTTGCTGACTGTGGATATGCCTTTGAAATTTATCCAAGCCAAAGAAATGCAGCTATGTCATATGTTTATCAAGCAATTATTGCATTAAACCGTCCTGATTTAATGCGTGCGGTGTCAATTAAATTTAAAAATATGAGCTATAATGGAGAGTATAAGACCATAATGGCATAATTTGACGCCCAGGATATAATAAATGACAAAGAAACAATCTTTTGGTTCATCCATTGAAGCTGACCAAATTGAGTCGTCAAAACAAAAAATATTACAAGCTGAATTAGCACTATCTAATATCATAGATAATTTACCCGAGCATATTTATTGGTTGAATAAAGATAATATTTTTCTAGGGTGTAACTCCGCACAAGCACATGATTTTGGTTTGTCAAGTAGCTCTCAAGTGATTGGCTTACATGTATCTAATTTTCAAACAAAAGAATGTGCGGATACCATTATAGCCAACAACAAAGAAATCTTTGAAAAAGGAACGGCTGTTTCTGCAGAAGAGTTCTTTGTTAACGCAAAGCAAGAAAAATTTTGTTATTTATCAAAGAAAATTCCGTTAAAAAATAACGCCAATGAAGTAATTGGCTTGGTGGGAATATCTGTAGATATTACTGAGCAAAAAAAACTTGAAGCATCATTACAACAATCAATAATTGCAGCTGAGGCAGGAAATCAAGCTAAAGCCGAATTTTTACGAAACATGGAACACCAACTTAGAACCCCATTTAGTGGGGTGTATAGTATGGTTGAACTTTTAGCTTCAGATGAAACCGATCTCAAAAAAAAGGAATTATTGGAAATAACATATCAATCTGCTAAAGAATTCCTTGAGCTGTTAAATGACATTATTGATTTTTCGCGTAATCAGACTGAAAGCACTATCGTTTTAGATAAAAAATTTGATTTACAAAAACTTATTAAAAAAGCCATTACCATGCAGCGAGCAGCAGCTACAGCTAAACATTTAAAATTGATCCAAAAATATCCTGCTAATATCCCTTCGATATGGATAAGTGATTCAAAAAGAATTCAACGTATCATTCTTAATTTATTAAGCAATGCTATTAAATTTTCTTCAAAAGGCACAATTAGAGTTAAGGTAAAATTAGCAAAAAATATTGATGAAAAACGCAGCGTTATCCAAATTTTTGTAACAGATATGGGTATTGGAATTCCTACTGACAAACAAGATCTTATTTACGAAAAATTTTATCGAGTATCTCCTGCCAATCATAACAAATACACAGGAGCTGGCCTTGGTTTACATGTTGTAAAAGAGTTACTTAATGATTTAGAAGGTGAAATAGAGGTGGAATCTACTGTCAATAAAGGAACAACGTTTATCTGTACCCTGCCTTTAAAGCGCCCATTAATAGATGATATTTTATCTAAGGATGATCTAATTTAAAGATTAATTTTAAGGCTTAAATGTTCTTTTAGCATCCTTTTCAGAGCCATAATCAATTACTGCTTTTACGTCTTCTTTAGTAAATGGTTTTTTAAAACAAGTTATCCACAAATTCTGTGGACAAAAATTTAAATGGATCGCGTCCTACAATCAGCTACGGTTTCTTTGGTTATTAGTGCTTCTAAAATAATGGGGTCGAAATAATGGGGTCGCGAATAATGCGAATAATGGGGTCGGAATAATGGGGTCGCGGAATAATGGGGTCGCGTCTTGCCTTTTGCCAATTGGTTTGCTCTGAGTTGATATTTATAGGGCAAAAGGCAAGACGCGACCCCATTATTTCCCATTATTTCCGACCCCATTATTTCCTGCAACAACCAACTAATAACGGGGGCTATTTCATCAAAGTATCTTTATCTAACACCATATGGCGGCGGATTAAAATTCAAGGTACGGAATCTGTAGATACTTTGGCAGTAGCTATATTAAACGCTTTTAATTTTGATGATGAGCATTTATATGAATTTAGATATACCGATAATTTTGGCATAACTCAAGTTATTGCAGATCCACGTTGTGAAGAGCCTCTCAATGCTTGTGAAATCAACATTGGCGATATTGATATTCTCCCCGGCGATTTAATTGAATTTCTTTATGACTTTGGCGATAATTGGAAATTCAAAGTTCAAATAGAAAAAATAGATCCTGAATTAAAGATAAAAAAGCCAACTATAATAGAACGTGAAGGTAAAGCACCGAGACAATATTCTTACTATTAATTTGAAGTGAGGAATAACAAGTGAAGAACCAACAGCAATTAACCTCCAAAATTATTAGCATAGCAAGCCGTATTCTTGATGAAAATCAATATGTTTCTACCGTAGACATTTTACTGGGATTAGGCTATTTGTCTCCTAATATTCTGGAAGATTGGTATCGTGGGCGCCTCTCTTATCTAGAAAATGGTTTGCACGTAGGCTCAGAAAAATTAGGTTTTGCTATACAATTTTTTCATGAGTGGGCAAATCAACAAGGCTTGGTTACGCGAGAAAAAAACTATATTCAGAAAGCCAGTACCCAAACTAATTATTTAATGTTTAGCGAAAGTGCTCGGGAGGAGATTGAAAAATATTATAAAACGTATTATCTCTCTCCATTATTGCCAGATAAAAAACAACAACGTCTTATTGAAAAAATCGAAAAAGCTCCTGAACCTGTTGTTTATATAGTAGCCAAAGACTCAAAATGTTCTAACTGCCAAAAGGACATACTAAGAAACAATTTTTTAATGACTGATAATAACAAACCCTTTTGTATGAAGTGTTCTCCCTATAAAGATCATGTATATCTTCCTGCAGGAGATGCTCTATTAACAAGGCGAGTAAAAAAATATTCGAAAATTTATGCGGTGGTAGTCAAATTCAGTAGCGCCAGAAAACGTTATGAACGCCAAGGACTTTTGATTACAGAAAAAGCATTACACCAAGCAGAGGAACAATAGGTACTCCTGTTATTTTCTCAATAGGGGATCAACGTGATATTGATCTTGCAAAATCACGTTTTACTGAACTGATGAGGAGCAAATAGAGATGAGTAAAGTAGAAAGTTTCGATAATATTTGGGATGCAATTGCTGATACCGCTGGAGAGTCAGCTAATATGCAAGTGAAAGCTGAATTGATGAGCCAAATTGTAGCTATTGTTAAAAAAACCATTGGAAACAAGTTGAAGCTGCTCAACATTGCGGAATTAAGCAGCCTCGATTAAATGATATGCTACGTGGACGTATATCTAGATTTTCATTAGATGCTTTGGTAAATATTGCAGCAGCTATTAGGCAACGTGTTCATATTGAATTAGAAGCGGCATAACCAGCAGCAAAAAGACACCATTTGCAGACAAATGCAGATCAATGGGGTCAGACTCTGAGGTATCGTCATCTTTTTTAAATGCATATATTTTATCAATATTGCATA
>CAMDMN010000203.1 GCA_945901965.1 Legionella genomosp. 1
TTTTGTTTCAAGGCTTGAGCAGAATGGAAAAACCCCCAAGACAATCGTTTGCGCTATTATGCGTAAATTAGCTCATATTATCTTTGGGGTACTGAGAAGTAGATTGCCTTTTAATGAAAATTATTCTTGCATTTAAAGACAGTATCTACGTTGGGTATAGCAGTCATATCATTACCCACAAGTTAATTTTATCTTGGCAAGTGAGAGGAATCCGAGCCACGACCGTTAGGGAGTGGAGATCTTAAGAACCACACTCCCTAACGGTCGTGGCTCGGATTCCTCCAGACAATGCAGCCCCATCAAGGATCTGCAGACTTGTGATGCAGTATAGCGTAATCAAGGTTTACCCCGCCCTAACCAAGCTTAAATCATTTTCAAAACCATTTAACTTAGTTGCTGAATCAGTCTTAAGCGAGAAAAACCCTAAAGCGCACAGTGGTAATGAAATAGGCAAGGTAAAGGCTAAAACTAAAGCTCTGAGTATTTGTTTCCATAAATCACAACGATGTTCCTCTAATACTGGCTTAGCTCTTGCAATATGAGCTAAACATTTCTTTTGAAACTTAGCAATTTTTTCTTCATATTTTTCAGCAACAGAATCGTTTTGAAGTAATAATGATGTTTCATTAACTAAATTTTTGGTAAGCTCCTTTGCGACTCTAGCAGCCTCTTTATATTTAGGATTTTTAATGGATTTGTCTACCATTTCCTGGCATTTTGCTTTAATAATCTCAATATGCTCTATCAAATGAATTTGTTTAATATACCCTTTTAATCTAATATTTTCAGGCTGTATTTTTTTAAATACATCCATAACCAAATGCGGTCTATTTAGCAAAACATAAGAAAGGACATCATTAAAAGAACCAAACCTTGCTAATAACTCTTGCTGCATAGAAGGTTTTAAATTAACCCCTGCCAGTAAAATATTATCAAACACAAAAGAATTTTTAAACGCTAAATCTAATGCATTTTCACCAAAGGCATTTCTTCCAGTTAGATTAGCCCCTTTTTCTAATAATAAACTTACAACAATACCATTTCTAATATTAATAGCATGATATAACGCGGTATTCAGATAAATATCTTTCTCATTTACATCTACTGCAAATTCATCAATTAATCTTTTAACCAACAAAGCATCTTGTAAATTTACGGCAATCATTAATATAGTATTATTAGCTCGCTCATATTTTGCTTCAATAATAGCCATATTCTTATCATCTAAAATTTTAGCCAATAATTTTTTACAAAAATCACGTTGAACACGGTAATAAAAAGTATAGGATAGGACATTTTTTTTAGAATCAATATTAATTGGCAGTTTTGCTAAAAACTCCTCCTGCTCTTCTTCATCCAAATTGCTAGCTTTAAGCAACAAAGCATTAATTATTTCCTGTTTTCCTAAATTTACCGCAACATCTAATACATTTAATTGAGTATTATCCCTATGACTAATATTCACTTCCCTAGACAATATTGCCAGAGCTAATTGAGTATTACTTTGTATAGCTAAATGAAGAATAGTTTGACCGTCAACAACATCATGCTCATTTATATCAACCATGCCTTCATCAATTAGTCTTAAAACATAAGAAGATGCTCGAGTTCCCATATTTTGAAGTATATATGGCACCAAATTCATCTCTTGCCCCATATAATCTATATATATTTTCTCAGATAATACATCTTTGTTCTTAAGTTCTATTGTTTTATTTAATATTTGATCTACAAGGTAAGGTTTATGAAATGCCGCGTAAGATAAAACTGTCTTATGCTGACCGCCATCAATTTTAGATAATAAATTTGTTTGCTCTTCTAAACTTAAATCAGCTGCCTGCAATAAAATTGCATCAATACACTCTGGATGTTCTGTAGTTGCAATATCCAATACATTAAATTGATCATTATTTCTTGTAGTTAACTTAGGATTTTTTGCAAGAAGAGCATGCAATGAATCTACATGTCCCATTAACACTGCAGTAATTAACGCCGTGTTACCTAAGTCATTTTGAAGCTCAATATTAGCATTCCTAGATAATAGGCTGGAGACTATAGCAGTTTTACCTTGTTGAACCGCATAAATTAAAGCATTATAATTTGTAATAGATTGCTCATCAATTTTAAGATTACTTTCATCGATTAATCTACAAACTAAATCATTATCACCATATAAAACTGCAATCATTAACATAGTAGATGCCTCATAAACTTTTGCATCCAATATCAAGCGATTATTATTAAGTATCGCTTCTTCTAAAACAGGTACGATAAGAGCTGGATCAATACTACATATATAATCTAAAACGTTTGCATAAGGTCCATAACTAACGGTTCTCAGTAATTCGTCCTGATCATCTGCATCTAATGAAATAGCTCTTAGCAACAATGGCTTAACAAATTCACGTTGATACATTAAAGCAAGATTTAGGGAATTTTCTTCCATACTATTTCTATGCAAAAGACTCGCGCCATTGGCAAGCAATGCTTCAACAACCTCGAGATGCCCGTTAAAAATTGCCCGATTAAGTGCTGTATTACCCGCTTTAGATTCTAATTCCATTTGTGCACCCATAGATAGCAATTGATTAACCACATCAATTTTCCCATAATGTGCTGCCACTATAAGCGCGGTATGATTATTATCATTATTTACTTCATCAATATCAGCACCTAAATCATCAACCAACCCTTTTACCAAATCTCCCTGATTTTGCAACGCAGCTATCATTAATGCACTCATATCTGATTCACAAGTACCATCTACTTTAACATCATAATTATGTTGTAAAATATCTTTATCTTTTATCTCAATTATTTCACGAAGTATTGGTGGAATAAGCTCTAAATGTTTGTCTACCACATATGAAAAAACCGAATCATATCCAAGAGGCAACAATTTTTTCTGCGTACGCTTATCTAAACTAACCGCTTTAAGCAAAATCAATTCCAATATATCAAGTTGATTATTAAATTCAGCGTAATCTAGCGAATTGTAATCATTCACATTTTTAATCTCTATTCTTGCTCCAGCGATAAGCAAAGACTTAACTACATCTATTTTTTTAGAATTAACCGCATGAGTAAGCGCTGTATTTCCACTAGAATCGACCTCGTCTATCTTCACATCCATGTCCAATAATAGGTTTACTGCTTGGTTACATCCATCTATTACTGCAATCATCAATGGAGTTTTATTATCTGTAAATCTTAGCTTTTGTGCCTCTTGCTGCATTTCTTTTGTAATTAAATTTTCAAATTGAACTAAAGCTGATGGATCATTTTCCAACAAATAAATCCAGACAGATTTATACCCAGGAAAAATCAGTTGTTGGTCTTCAATAGATGGTTTTAAAATATCTGCGTATACTTTTGGCGAATTAGCAGAAGATGGAAGAAGTTCATATTTATCTGATTTAATCGTCCGCTCAACTATTTCCTTTTTAGTTGCAACTTCTCGTTTAAATTGTTCCAACGGCTCTGTAGATAACTGATTAGATGTAATAATATTATCAATAGCCTCTGCAATAAGCTCTACGCAGAAAGTGACATCTCTATAATCTCTATCTCTAGGACGAAATAACCGACCAAGCGCATCATTCAACTCAGGATATAGTCTTAAATACTCACTTCTAATGGCTGTAGGAATTTTCTCCCAATATTCAGAAAACTCCGAAATACCTTCATTTGCTTGACTGCCAGAATTCAATTCTTCCCCATGACCACCATGTGCTCCACCTGCTCTAAGAGCATTTACCAAACGCAGCAAATTAGCCCCTAGACCATTACCTCTAATTCTAACTTCATTTAACTGCTCAATTGCGATAATATATTCTTCCATGATCGTTGAATGATGCTTAAAACGCTTTAATTCATCATCACTTAATTTCGGAAAATCTTGCCCCAAAGATACATAATGCTCAAATTCTCCTTTATCTGAATAAGATGCTCGCTCAAGAATTGGCTCTAAAGGGATAAAAATTTCATCATTATCTGCTAAAATAAATTGTTGCATTAATAGATTATGGATATTAGTACCCGTAACATCTGCTGACGCCTTTAAACTAGGCATAAGGATAAAATATGGACCTTCACAATTTGGCAATTCATTAATTTCGTTTTCAGTTTTAGGAATTGGGTAAAGTTCTTTAGCTAGATCTAAACAAAATTGATTAACTACATTCAATGGGCTTTCGGTATAACTCATGCTGCTAGAGCGAATCCTTTCCCACCTCTTCGATAAAAGATCACAAAGCTTTGTGGCAAGATCACCCGGTTCTTGAGAGAAAAGACAAGACTCTATTTCTGAAAGAGTTAATTTATTTTCAAATTGATTTAATTTATCAGGAATGGTGTCTGCAGGAATTTCATCGATTAAAAATCTTATACTTTCTATTTGACTTAATAAATTTTCTATTTCAGATACAGAAAGCTTTTTCATTATCCAACACCAATCAATTTATTTGCGCCAATATTAAACTATTTGCGTATAAAAATCAATGTTATTGTATTGGATATCTTGTATAATTTGTGTGGATTTATAACATATAAAGTTC
>CAMDMN010000204.1 GCA_945901965.1 Legionella genomosp. 1
CGTTTAGTCCAATAGAAGTGTCTACTATTTGGGCTATGGGAAGGAAAGGGATTTAGCTGGTCATGCAAGGATACCCAACCACATGTACGCAATAGTTTTAGATCAAACACTAAACTAGTATCTCCATACCGTGTTTTGCTACTATTAATCGGATCTACAAAACATCGAAAAAATATAAAGCCACCATTACCCAATTTATCAATATTGCCTTTTGTACTAAACGTTGAAAGGTAGCTAGGTTCTCGTCGTTGAATTTCAGTATAAGAATCAAGAGCTCCAGCATTCAAAGTGGGGTAATAATAATTAGTTGCATGCTGTAATCTGTACGGGAGTTCTAACAACGCCTTAAATAAACCAATTTCATCATTACGTAGGTTATAAAGGTTGTCACCGCCCTGCATCTTTTTTAAATCATCTTTAAGTTGTGCAATATTTTTTTTTGAAGATGTTACAACAGGATTTTTTTGCGTAATAGGATGCGCACTATCAAAATCTCCCAATTCTGCTTTCTTGAATTTTTTTCCTTTATATAGTTCCGTGTATGCTCGCTTAATTTTATAACGCTGCGCAATAACACTCATGCTTTTATTAACATGATCAGCTTGTTTATTATTTATATGAATAATTTTAGTAATATACAAACTGACTTGCAGTAATAAGCCTGCATATTTTTCTTTGATGGCAGCAATACCACCATGGTATGTAGCTTTAGAGACTAAATGAGGACGATCAAAATAATAATGAATAATTTTAATTGTTTCATTTAATTCTCTAACATCTTTTTTTGATTTTAGCCTGTTTTTAAATTCGGTATGCAAATTCTCTATTTGCATAATCAGCTTCATAGCGGTTATTTCTTTTAAATTAAGCTCTAACTTCTTTTCATCTTTAGCTTTTTTCCCCGTTGATTTGCCAAGCTCGGGTTCTTCTAGACCCATATCGAAAAACATAGACGTTAATGATATTTTGCTATTCATTCTTTCATAGTGATTGGAACCATTAAACGATACTTCAATCTGGCTAGCCATTCCTGGATTAAATATACTAACCTGCACATAGTTGCGCCCGGGTAATTGATTTTTTAGGGAAAAGATAACTGTTATTTCAAAAGCATAAGCTAACAATTTTAATTCAACAGGCAAAAGCCAATTACCTGTTTTTTCGATATAGGCAGCATAATCGTTAATTATTTCAGGCGTTAAAAAAGATTCCAATTTGAATCCATCATTAGTTGCCTGGTTATATATTAGAAATGCGGCATTAAGCTCTGGGATTGATAATATAAGTGCATATAAAAGTCCGGCATTTTTATTTAAGCATGTACTGAAAATAAGCTTATTATTTTGGGGTTTATCTAACTTGTCTTTTTCGGTAGCATTTTCATTTAAATAAGCTAGTATATCTGGGTATTTTATAAGCTCTTTTTCAAAATTATCCCAGGTTAGGCTAACTAACACCTCATTTTCAATAAGATATTTATCATAAATTTTTTTTAAATTTTTAATGATTGATCCGCTCTCTCCATCCATCAGCATGGCTTCTATTGCTGATTTTATAAATGGGAATAAATTATCGCCTGGTTTACAGTCTCTTATTTTATCGGCAACAATTTTTCTTTGAAGATGAATATCTAAGCAAGCAACCTCATTACCATTCCACTCACCTAATGCTGCATGAAACGCACAGTCTCCATTTCCTCGCGTTTTCAATGGAACTGGATGAACAATTGGGCTAAATGGCATGCTGTGCTTAGTTTCTGGCATGTGTTCTCATGATTTAAATATACTAGGTCTCAGGTAGTGCTTTAAATTGTAGCATTTTTCTTGGGGGTGTTGTTTAATTTATTTTCAATCTACCTCAATTTCTTCACATGCACTTTTCTGCCTTTTAATTTGCCATTTTGAAAATAGCGATAGGCTTTATCGATTTGGTTTTGGTGTATGGCAACGTAGGAATTTAATGCTGTGATGTTAATTTTTCCAATAGTATCGCCAGCTAATCCCGCATCTTTTGTTAACGCACCTAGAACATCTCCAGGTCTGATTTTATCTTTACGACCAGCGCTAATACACAGCGTTACCATGATGGGGTGCGGCAGCATTGTAACTGCAGGAGTTAATGTACTTGGATCTTGAAAGCTTAATTTCGTAGCCAATCCATTTTCGATGATACAAAGACGGCCACCATCGGCTGGTATAGTTATATTCAAGGCCAAGCCTTTGCTCCCAGCTCTACCTGTACGGCCTATACGATGAATATGTACATCATGTTCAAAAGCAACATCATAATTAATTACCATCGGTAATTCTTTAATATCAAGACCTCGTGCGGCTACATCTGTAGCTATTAAGAAAGAACAACTTTGATTGGCAAAACGTATCATTGCAAGATCTCGATCTACTTGCTCCATATCTCCATTTAAAGCCGCAGCACTAAATCCTTCATGTTTTAGATTTTCTGCTAGTTGCGTGGTTTGTTCTTTAGTATTACAAAAAATAAGAGCAGAACTCGGTTTGTAATGAAGCAATAAAGATTTTAATAAGGGGAATTTATTTGTTGCATGGGTAACTTCATAAAATAGTTGTTCAATATCAAGTTCTGCTTGTACTTCTTCTACCACAATCCGTTTAGGATTTCGTAAAAACTGGCTAGCTAATTGTTTAATCTCAGCTGGGAACGTCGCCGAAAACAACAAAGTTTGTCGCGATTGCGGGCAAAAAGCAATAACTGCTTTCATTGCCTCAAAAAAACCCATATCAAGCATTCGATCCGCTTCATCTAATACTAATGTTTTTAATTTATCAAGTACCAATGATTTTTGATCCAAATGCTTTTGCACGCGGCCAGGTGTGCCAACAATAATATGTGCACCATGTCTTAGTGAGTCTAATTGTGGCCTCATCGGCATGCCGCCTGATAAATTAAGAATTTTAACATTAGGTAATAATCTTGCAAGTTGACGTAAGGCTTGGCTTACTTGTTCGGCTAATTCACGCGTTGGACACAATACCAAGGACTGCACCGCAAAAATATTAACATGCAGATGATTTAATAATAAAAGACCAAATGCCGCAGTTTTGCCACTGCCAGTTTTAGCTTGAGCTATGATGTCATCGCCTGCAAGCATTAACGGCAAGCTTTGTGCCTGTATAGGCGTCATACTTTCATAGCCTAACGTGGTAAGATTATTTAAGAGCGGCGTTTTTAAACCTAACGTGGAAAAAGATTTTTCGAAAGAAAGATCATCTATTTTTTCTGGATTATTACTGAATTCATTATCTGTCATGGTAGTAGATATCATTTATAAAATTGAAGGTGAAGACTACCAGAAATCTGATCTAAATTAAATCAATATATGATAAAGTAGTAGATCAGGTCTTATATATTTGTCATTTCGAACGTCACAAGACACTGGTTTGTTAGTGCCTTGGTTTGCATTAGCGATAATGCTCAGTATATTGATCAAGACTCATAATAGCAGCACGTCATCCAGAGCGCGTGTTTTATGCGCGAAGGATCTCCTGAATGTAGCACTGTAACAATTTCGGAGATCCCTCGTTGCACTCGGGATGACGAACCTTGCACTCGGGATGATGTGCCTGTCACTCGGGATGATGGCCATTTAGAATTCAATATATGATTTCATTTGTTTTTTACTATCTATAGTTGAATTTATCTTAGGCAGATGCTAGGGTTCGGGTGAAGAAAAAACTTAATTTTAGGAGATAATTGTGGAGTTAAAGCGTTTATTATTAGTTGGGGCAATGGCTTCATTGGTTCTTGCACCAGCTGCAGCTATGGCTGAAAAATCTATGTCACCAGAACAAAAAAAAGAAGTTGAAAAAATAGTTCATGATTACTTAGTATCTAATCCTGAAGTTTTGATGGAAGCCTCACAATCATTACAGCAAAAACAGCAAAAATCTATTCAAGATCAAGCAAAAGCTGCTATTTTTGAAAATGCAAAACAATTATTTTCTGGCAATGAAACAGTGATAGGTAATAAAAAAGGTAATGTTACTGTGGTAGAATTTTTTGATTATCAATGTATTCATTGTAAAAAAATGGATTCAATTGTTGATGGGTTAGTGAAAAAAGATAAAAATTTACGTGTTATTTATAAAGAATTTCCAATATTTGGCAAAAGTTCAGAAGTTGCTTCACAAGCTGCATTAGCTGCTGGAATGCAAGGCAAATATCAACAAATGCATGATGCCTTAATTAAATTAGATCAACATTTAGACGAAGCTCTAGTAATGAAAGCGGCTAAAGATCTTGGTTTAAATATGGCAAAATTAGAAAAAGATATGGCTAGCAAAGAAGTAGCAGCAGAGTTAGATGCAACTCGCGAGCTTGCAGAAAAAATGCACCTAATGGGAACTCCAGCCTTTGTTGTTGCATCAACGCCTGCAGGTAATTTTAACGCGAAGAGCGATCCTACTTTTATTCCAGGAGCTGCAACTGAAGAAATTTTGAAAAATTTAATTTCTAAAGCAAATGCAGGTTAAG
>CAMDMN010000205.1 GCA_945901965.1 Legionella genomosp. 1
CAGCCCAAGCAACTATTCAAACGTTTCGAGAGCTGGGCTAAAGTACCATGATCTCCGCGGTTGGTTAAACCAATCCTTCGACGGTCGCTTACGCCCGAGCCCTTTGTTTTGTGGCAAAGGGCAACTCTCTTACTTCATAGTATACTAAACTTGAGACTTACAATCCTTCGTGCAAAAAGACGCACTCAGGATGACGGGCCTTGGTCAGGATCCTTCGCGCAAAAAGACGCATTCAGGATGACGGATCTGGGTCAGGAGATCCTTCGCGCAAAAAGATGCGCTCAGGATGACGGGCCTGGGGTAGGGGATTCTTCGCGCAAAAAGATGCGCTCAGGATGACGTGCCTTTGGAGTTACGCAAGTACTTTTTTATAGCGTTCCTGTTTTCACCTTAACGGCTCTTGGTTTTTTACCTTGTACTAGGCTTACGAAGTATGAAAAGAAAGGGTTTTCTTTTATGATAAGCCTCATTTCTTTGATTCCGCCTGCTTCTAGAATATATTTAACGTCAGGTGCAAAATCGCTAAGTATTTTTAATATTTCCGCATCGCTGGTTTTTCTTTTATCTAGTTCTTTCATTTGCTGTTCTATCATTCTAATAGTCAGTTTGTCGTGATGATTTAACATATTAACCTCTAATGAATTTTTCAATGCGCTATTTGATAACTAATATGCTTCCATGTCAAATTTAGCTGATTTGTGATGTAGGTTGGGCAAAGGCCCAACCTACATCATTAATTAACAATTGTTTAAGAGTAAATTATATGATTACTAAGTGGTTAATACCTTTTTAAAGCAATTTCTTGAGAAAAAATATGAAATTAAGAGAAATAAAACTTTGTTCAAGAATATGGGTTTCTCAATTTATTCCACCATTTGAAGTGTTGTAAATCACACAAACTTGCCAAAATGGTCTTGTTTAGTGCATAATGCTTTATTTATTGAATTAAGTTGTATATTATGTTTAAAAAATCACTTACTATTTTTATTTTTTTATTTTCGCTTGTGACCTTAGGGCATGCGACAAAACTAGATGAATTAATGCCTAATGAAAGAAATACTATTGAGGTATTTCAAAAAATATCACCTAGAGTAGTTTATGTTCACCGAATGACGACAGTTGTTAATCGTCATGCAGAGATTATGGATATCCCCGCGGGATCTGGTTCTGGAATTATTTGGGATCATTTGGGGCATATAGTTACAAATTTTCATGTTGTTAATGGCGCTGATAAATTATCAGTTACAATTGGTAAATTGACAGTTCCTGTAAAAGTAATTGGCGTTGAGCCTAGAAAAGATATTGCAGTCCTTGCAATAAAATCTCCAGTTGTCTTAAACGATCTTAAATCATATAAATCTATAGATATTGCGCATAATAATGAACTTATGGTTGGGCAAAAGGCAATAGCTATTGGTAATCCATTTGGACTTGATCACACCTTAACTGTCGGGGTAATTTCAGCACTTGGGCGTCAAGTTCCAGGTATTGGTGGCGTTAAAATCCTTAACATGATTCAAACTGATGCGTCGATTAATCCTGGTAACTCAGGTGGGCCGCTTTTGGATAGTAGAGGAAGATTGTTAGGCTTAAATACAGTAATTTTCTCACAATCTGGCACATCAGCAGGGATTGGGTTTGCAGTGCCCGCTGATGATATTGATCTCATTGTGCAACAAATTATTAAAAATGGCAGGGTGGTGCTTGCAGGTATTGGGATTTTGAGTATGGATCCTAATATTGCGGCAGGTTTGGGAGTTAGAAAAGGAGTTCTAATTTCAAAAGTTTTACCAAATACTCCAGCTGCAAATGCAGGATTAATTGGAACTAAATATAGTCGATGGAGAAAGGACATTCCTGGCGATATTATTGTAGAATTAAATGGGATCCCAGTAGAAAATTATGGGGCATTGTATAATCTTATTAGTAATATAAAAATTGGCGATAAAATTAGCTTAACCATATTAAGAAATGGCAAGAAAATCTATTTTAAGATGAAAACAATCGATATAGCTGGGTTTTAGTAACCATATTGTTTTTGATATTTTTTTAAGATCTCTGCTTGTTCTTCCTTTTTATGTTTTAAAAGATATTCAATTAAATCAAAAACCGTGATTATTGAAAGTACTTTGATGCCTTGGTTTTCTATTTCTTCGATCGTTTTATGATTATCTATTGTACATTCACGCCTATCTAGAGCAATGGCTACAGCTGTAAGTTTTCCGCCGTTATCTTTGATTAATTTTTGTGATTCACGAAATGCGGTCCCCGCGGTTATCACATCATCAATTATTATTGTATTCCCAGTTAATGGTGCACCAATTAATTGTCCGCCTTCACCATGATCTTTAATTTCTTTGCGATTAAAAGTAACAGTTATATCTATTCCCATTTCTGCAAGTGCTACGGCTGTAGTTGTGGCTAAAGGTAATCCTTTATATGCAGGGCCAAATAAATGATCAAAGATAATGGCATTTTTTATTAGTAAATCAGCATAAAATTTACCAATTTGGAGTAGCGCTTTAGATTGATAAAATAATCCTGCATTAAAAAAATAGGGGCTAATTCTGCCTGATTTTAGTTTGAATTCACCAAATTTTAATACATTATTATTTAATGCTAGACGGATAAATGATTCTTTGGAACTATCCATTTTTAGTCCTTAAATGATAAACCTAAAAAAAATCCTTAACAATCAATAAAAAACTGTTATGCTAAGATCTTGCGTTAGTAAATTGTAACGTAATTTTGATTGGAAAACATAAGAATAAAGGAGATAAAAAATGTCGGAAAGAGAAACTGGTCAAGTTAAGTGGTTTAATGAAAAAAAGGGATTCGGTTTTATTCTTAATAAAAATGGTGATGATATTTTTGTGCATTATAAAGATATCCAAGGTGAAGGTTTTAAAACTTTGCATGAAAATGATGCGGTAAGTTTTGTTTTGGATCAGAGTCCAAAAGGGTTTAAAGCTCAAGATGTGTCTCTTATTAAAAATGAAGAAGCTTCTTAATAAATAGTTATTAGAATTGATTTAGATGTTTTATGAATACAAATAACAAAGTTGCCGTAATAACTGGGGCTGCCAGTGGTATTGGTCTTGCATTAACAAAAGCATGCTTAAGAGAGGGCATGAATGTTGTTATGGCTGATATTGCTAAATTAGAGTTAGAAGCTTCTGCAGATCTATTACGAGATTCTAGAACTTCAGAAATCATCACTATGGTTTGTGATGTGACAGATTTTTCAGAAGTTAAGAAATTAGCAAGCCTTACTTATTCACATTTTAATGAAGTAGATTTACTTATTAATAATGCAGGTATAAGTGGTAATATTGCGCCATTATGGGAGCTAAGTACTGAGGATATTCGTCAAGTTATTGATGTTAATTTATATGGCGTGATTCATGGGGTTAAGGCATTTATTCCTTTAATGTTTAAACAACAAAATCCTGCCCACATAGTAAATATGGCTAGTATTTATGGTTTGTGTAGTGGCTCGCAAATGGCGCCTTATGCTATGTCTAAGCACGCGATTGTTGCGATGTCTGAGTCTTTGTATTTTGATTTTCAACGATTAAAAAAATCTATCGATATTTCTGTTGTTTGCCCATCATTTGCTAATACCCAATTACTGACAAACTCTAAAAATCCAAGTTCAACTAAACTTCACTCTCTTATAACCAATCTTATGGAGCGCAGTCGTCCTGTTGAAGATCTTGCTGATTATATAATGGCAGAGATACGAAAAAAGACATTTTATATCTTGCCAGATAAAGAAGTTAAAGCTTATTGTGAGGCTAGAACGGCGGCTATTATTAATCAATCAGCCCCAGATCAACATAGTCTAGAAAAAATTATTGCCGCTTTAAGTAAGCGTGCTAATGCTTGCTAAGTATTAGTATTAGTATTGGTATTAGTAGCCTTGATGTAGCGGAGCGTAATCAAGGTTCTCCGTTCTATAAATTAAAAAAACCTTGATTACGCTGCGCTACATCCATATCATTATCCACAAGCCTGCAGATTATTGATGGAGCTGCATTGTCTGGAGGAATCCGAGCCATGACCGTTAGGGAGTGTGGTTCTTAAGATCTCCACTCCCTAACGGTCGTGGCTCGGCTTCAGCTCACTTGCCAAGATAAAATTAACTTAGTGCCATTGAGTAAAGATTTAAGGATAATAAATGAATTCCGGAACATTTTCCCTTCTCAAGCAAAGAAAATTCTTGCCCATTTTTCTGACGCAATTTTTTGGTGCATTTAATGATAATGTATTTAAATTAGCGATGCTTACTTTGATTAGTTATCATTTGAGTATATCGCAAGCACAATCAGAGCTGTATCAAGCTATAGCATCAGCATTATTTATGCTTCCTTTTTTTCTTTTTTCAGCAACAGCAGGTCAGCTCGCAGATAAATATGATATGGCTCATTTGACTCGTATAATTAAAATATTTGAGATAATTTTGGTTTTAATTGGATGAGCTGCATTATATTTTTGTAGTAT
>CAMDMN010000206.1 GCA_945901965.1 Legionella genomosp. 1
GGTCATTTGTTGCGCAAATTATATATTTATAGTATAATAATTATCCATTATTTAATATACTTAGAGTAATAAATTATGCCAACAGTAAATGAGCGTCTATATGAAGAAGCCAAAGCAAAACTTAATGATTTTTTAGAAAATACCCCTAAATTTAAGTCTCCATTAAAGGCTCTGGGTAGAAAATTATTACAAGATCTTATCTCTTCTGAGGCAGCTCAAGAACATAAAAGTTTAATTTTTATGTCAGCTACTGCGACAATCAATGAATTTATAGCTCAAGTAGAAGCAAAACTTAAATCACGCCTTGAACTTTATAAAAACGAACTTATTATCTTATTAGAAAATCAAAAAATTGATGACTCTTTTAAGGAAGAAGGACAAAAATTACTTGGCCAATATTCAAATGCTATAACGGACAACATTCCGATTAATGAATTAATATTACTTACCTCTAAAATAAAAGCCGAAAATAAAAAGATAATAAATAAAGACATGAATCAAAGATATCTTATCGCAAAATTGGCGTTAACTGATCTAATTAACGATACTTTGGTTCCTATCGAATTAAAAGATAGAGCCCCTGATTTACTTAAAGATGAAGCTATAGATGAAGAGTTAATTCAATTAATTCAAGAAGAAATTGCTTATATTAACAGAAAAATTGGTAAAATTGAGTCAGAATGTAATGATAAAAAAATGGCTCTGGATGCAATTTTAAATAATGTAAAGATTGATCTATCAATTAAAGTTCATGGCATTGAGCTTATAGCGGCTTATCAAACAATTAAAGCCGAAAGAAAATCAGTAATCGCATTAATCGAACATACCAACTTATTTGCACAAGAAATTAATCTTATCATTACTAATGATAAAAAATTGAATTTACAACGTTTGGTTAATGATCAAAAAATCCCAGAAGAATTTAAAGCTAGAGCAAGAGAATTATTAAAAAAAGAATTATTCACCGAGGAATTTAGACAAGAATTAGAAGCTGAAGCTTTTTCAATTAATAATAAAGTACAAGAAATCCTAAGTGAATATCTTGATAAAAAAGCCCTCCTTAATACAACTTTGGCGACTGCAGGAATTCCTGAAGAAATAAAAGTTGATGCAAGAAGGCTATTAACTAGAATTATATCTTCCTATAGTAATAATTTGTCTTTCGATGTTTTGCGTGAACAGGCAAATGAGCTAAAAGAAGGAAATACTGCGCTACAGTTAAAGATAGATGAATGGCGCCTTGCACTACGATATAAAAGAGCTTCTGTTATATTGTGGATGAATATCCAAGCTCCATGTATCCCAGAAAAATTAAAAACAGCAGCCATTAAGCTTAGTAAAAACACTCATATTACGTTGAAGCTAATTACAGCATTAGAAACTACTAATTTATCTATAGATGCTGAAATAGAACGAATAAGAAATAATTGTTTGGCAAAGAAAGATAAACTTATAGCAACATTAGCTGATACGCAAATTAATGAAGAATCTAAAGACGTTGGGCGAAAGCTTCTTGCTCTTTATCAAAATAAAGAAGCAAGAAAGGAGCCGTGGGATTCATTAGATTCTCAAGCTCAAGGACTTCTTTTAGAAAATAACATAATTCCAAAACGAATAGCCTTCCAACCGCTACGTAATAATCTAAAAATGATGGAAGAGTATGGCTATTCATTACCATTATATTCAAGAAAACGTGGAGAGATAATAACACTTGCTCGTGAGTTACAATTAAAAATTAGTGGGTTCATCGAAAGTTCAAAAACCAATCTCCCAACCGAAGGAAAATTTAAATTATTTAAAGATGAGTTTACTCAATTATTACATAGTAAAGACGATGAAATGGGCAAGCATCGCATGATTTTAAAACCTATTTTTGCCAATATCCTTATAGCGCTTTCAGGAATTGGTCTAGTCGCTATAGTTTTAAATGCAAGTTTTCGTATAGGTTCTGCTTTAATTAATAACAAAAAAATATCACTTAATAATAGTTTTTTCTTTGCAAAAACTAATTCAGACCAAAAAATAGATGAAGTTGAAGAGCAATTAAGAAATACAAATTAATCTATTTAGGTTTAAGAGAGTCCGTTGTTGGGACATTACCAGGTATATTATCAATATGCGTTCTTTTAAACTGTTCAAATTTTTCCACTAATTCTAAATTAAATGTGGAATTTATAGGTGCATTCTTAATATATGCCTTTTGAACGCTCTCTAATTTTTTTATAAGAGTTGCTTTATCATCTGCTGGTAAGCCTTCATTTTTGTTAATTGATTCTTTAATTTGATTAAATTGTTCATAATAGTAAGATTTAATTTTTTTAAGTTCTTCTTTAGCAGCATTTGCAACATTATAATTTTCAACTATATCAAACTTAAAAATTTTAGGGAAAATTTTATTAATCAATGAACATGTAAATAATCTTATCGTCTTATGTTCTTTAACATATTTAATCGCTGAGTTCTCTATATCTGAATAATCTTTTAATTCTTTTTCATTTTTTTCTATAAGATTATTTAACAAAAATACACTTCCAGCCATAGCTAATTTATCAGCACAATTAGATTTTAATTTGTCAAGATCGCTTACTGTAGTTGATAATAACAATCTTGAAAGTTGACTATCCTTTTCTACCAAATCACTCACTGCCGTAGCAACTAAAGTATCTGCAGTTGATTTTTCTTTTAATGCACTTTCTAGATTTAGAGGCATTTCTACTAAATCACTAGCGCTCTTTGGAATTAAAGCGTCTATAGCTAATTTTTTTAAATATAATTCTTCTTTTATTTTTTCAGCCAATCCTGTTAATTCAACTTTAGATGCGCTATCTAGAGTTGCAGGCATTAAATCTGCTACAGTGTGTAATAAGGTGGGTGTAAAATTACTAAAAAAAGTTTTGATTGGACTAACTAATGTGCTCACAGTATATAAAGCCATAAATGTTACACTTCGAGCAAAAAGATCTTCTTGAATTTTTTCTAAAAGTCTCTTGTCATCATCATTTGCTGCTGATTTAAGAATATCAAAATTTATCTCTAGTTGAGTTAATAACTCATATGCATATAATTTACCACTAATTTTATCTTCATTGTCTTTTAGTTTCTGTAAAAATATTTCAACGCCGTTTATTTTGGCAGCAATATCTGCTTGTTGTTTTTTTGCATCTTCTGCTTGTTGTTTTCTTGTGATTTCTGCCTCTTGTCTTTTTATGTTCTCTACAATATCTGCTTGTTGTTTTTTTGCAGCTATTAATGCATCTAGACCGGCCTCTATTCTTTTTAATTCAGTTTCCATCGCAGCGATTTTTGTAGATAATTCTTCACTAGGTTTATCTATAATCGCTTTAAATTTTTTATCGAGGAATCTTTTAACATCGTCAAGAGTTGATGGTGGAGTAGCTGATGCTTCTTGACTACCAGTAGTAGATGGTGGAGGAGCTGGTGCTTGTGGTTCAGGATTATCTGGGGTTGGCGTAATGGTTTTCCCTTGTTTTATTTTATTAGAAATTTCGTCAAGTTTAGGTATCAATAGAAGAAGGCTCGGCTTAACTTTAATTAACCAATAACTATCTTCATAATTGTTTATGCTTTTAGGTAATAACTTTGCCATTGCAAATAAGCTTAAGGCCAGATTTTCTGAAGATTTAGAAGACGGGCTTTTAGTAAATGCAAATTTTTTAAGCCATTCATTAATCTTTTCAAGAGCAGACTCAGCAGCAGTTTGCGAGGACGGACTAGGGGAATAACAGTTTTTAAAATTTTCTATAATAGTCTCTAATATTTTTTTTTCCTCATGGTCAATTTCTTTGCCAATTTCTTTATTATCGTCAAGATATTCACGAACGTTAAATATCCCTAACATAATGAAACTAAAGAACATAGTCTCATGATTACTTTTTCCTCTAAATGCGTCATATTTTGTATCTAATGAAGCTTCAATTCCAGCTATACTAGAAGATAAAATAAATCTTCTTATTGCAAGGGCTGTATCTAAATAAATCTTATCTTTATCGGCTTTAGATCCACGCCATTCTCTAAGAAATACGCTTAATTTTGTCTCATTATCATCTAGTCCTGGCATTTTTCACCTCATGAACCAAACCCAACGTCTTTAAATTAAACCGGTTAAAAACCTGCATTATCCCGTCATGGGATGACAGCTCTAAGATTACTCATTGAATTAATTATAGTTAAGTTACGACAAAAGCGTTAATTTTTATACAGAAAATAATATTTATCTTCAGATAAACATTGCTTGGCGGCTCGGATATAAAGAGCTCGATTTTAAACCTCACAATGAAATGTAGGGTGGGCAAAGCGAAAGCGTGCCCACCATGTGGTCCGAACGCTGTTGGTGGGCACGCTTTCGCTCATATCATTACCCACAAGTCTGCAGATCCTTGATGAGGCTGCATTGTCTGGAGGAGTCCGAGCCAC